>DAOMZC010001039.1:0-2701 GCA_035437965.1 Pseudomonadota bacterium | reverse complement strand
GCAGTGCCACCGCGTGCGGCCGATCCGGTCGGCTGCGCAGCGCCGCCGCGAGCGCCTCCAGCCCCGCGCTGGCCGCGGCGCCGACCAGCTTGGCCACCGGCCGCCTGGCCTGCGCCTGCGCCTGCGCCGCCGCATGGCGCACGCGCGCCAGGATCAGCAGCGCATCGGGCCGCTGGCTCTCTGTGGCGCGGTCGACCGCCTGCTTGGCCGCCTCGCCAGCGCGCCGCAGCGCTTCATCGGCACTTGCGCCCTCGGCCAGCCGCCACTGCGCCTCCGCCAACCGGAGGGTGGCCTGGTGGGTATAACACGCAGGGTCCTCGTGGGAGTGCGACAGACACGCGGCGGCAGCGTCCAGCCCCTCGGCGATGACCGCCGCAGGCTCCTTTTTCCGCTGCACATAGGAACTGGCCTTGATGGCGGCGGCCCACAGCTTGACTATATACGCACGCGGCCACAGCTCGTGCGAGTTGTCCCGGGACTCCTGCGCGTAGCGCTGCGCCTCCGCCAGGAGCTTATCGACATCGCACTGCGCGTCCAGGCAGTACAGCGCCTGCGTACACAATAAAGAGGCGACAATGGACTGCACCCGATAGTCCTTGGTCTTTTTGAAGAACCGGATCTGCTCCAGCTCGTCGGCGATGATCTTCTCCGAGCTCTTCCCATGCTCGGCGTTATAGCGCGCCAAGAGCAAATTGATTAGAAGGTGCTGCACCAGATATTCATTATTGCCGCCCTTAAACTCGGACGGCGTGCCGGCAGTCATGCCTTCCTCAATGATCGCCGTTGGATCAGCACCGCTTGCCAGCGCGTGGGTAGCCTTGGCCCGATAAAGGCTCAGGAGGCTCGCATACAGCGACGGGTCCTGATTACTTTTCGAGATCGCTTTATTCAGCAGAGTCTCCGCCTGATCCATGATCGACTCGAACTCAGGCTGGTCCTTGTCATGGCCAAGCAGGTTCGCCTTCAGGATATACGCCTCCCCAGTGAGGCGATACGGCTCGGGGTCATCGGGGTGCAAGAGCGCGGCCTCCTTGCCGTTCCCGATGGCGTCCTCAATCACCTTGCGGCGATGCTCTAGCTTACTGGGACTATTCCCTTGCAGATATTTGGCGACAATCAGATACGACTGCGCCCGCTGAAACGCCGCGGCGGTCTCGGTAGACCCTGAGGCCGCGGCGTGATCGGCGGCGGCCAGCGCCCGGTCGAGGTTCGGCTCGGGAGACTTCAGCTGCGAGGCCTGCAACGACATCAGTGAGTTCAACGCGTTGGCGAGCGACTCGTGGAGCTGCGGATCACTGCGGCCAAACTCGCTAGCCCGCTGGTAGCAGTCGACGGCGGCGCGAAAACTCAGCTCGGCGTTTCCGTAATCATTTTGAATGATGTATTTGATCGCCAGCGCCTTATGAATATTCCCCTCGAGCCGGATCGCCTCATAGAACCACGGGGTCGCCTGCTGCGCCGCCTTCGCCTTGTCCAGGGCGCTGCCATATTCATGGTGCTCATAATCAATCAAGGCCGGCAGATAGTCCTGGGGAATCTTCGGCGACGGCTTGCTCTTTAGAAGATAGGGGCGGATCTGCCGAAAGAAATCTTCCTCAAGCTTTTTTTGTCGATCCAGATAGTCGACTGCCGCCGCTGCCTCCAGGTCCTCTTTCTGATCTTTTAGCTTCTGCTTGCTCTTGCCAGGTTCATCTTTCGCGCGTGGGTGCGAGACAAACTCTTCCTTTTCCACCACCTTGCGATACTTCAATTCGCGCAGCTGAATCTGGGCGAAAATAGACTCATCATCTTCGAAGCCGGCTTGCTCCGCTTTTTGAAGGTGCTCCTCGGCCTGCGCCAGATCGTGAAGCACCAGGTAGCCGCGGCCAAGGACATAGTGGTAGCGACCGGCGAGCGCCGGCCGGCCTTTTAGCCGGTCTGCTTCAATCTTGGACAGGAGCGCGCGCAGCGCCTCCTTCTGCTTGGTGACATCGTGCAGCGGCGAAAAATAGGCGATGCGCATCAGCCACTGGATGCGCTCCACCTCCTGCCCGAGCGCCTGCGCGACCTGCTGGTTGGCGGCATCCAGCTGGCGGGCGCGGTAGACTCCCGCCAGGACACCGACGACCATGGCGGTGAGTACGAGCAATAGCGCCGTCACCGGCTTGTTGCGGCGGGCCCGCCAGCTGAGCTGGTGCACCGCGCTCAGCCGCTTGCCCTGGATCGGCTCACCGCGGCGGAAGCGGTCCAGATCCTCGGCCAGCTCCTGCGCGCTCTGATAGCGGCGGATGGGGTCTTTATTAAGGCACTTGCTGACGATGGTCTCAAGCGGCTCGGGCGCCCCGGTGAGCACCGAGCGCAGCGCCGGCGGATGGTGGTTCAAGACCTTGAACAGGATGTCGACCATCGACTTCCCGTCAAACGGCGGCACCCCCGCCAACATCTCGTACAGCGTCGCGCCCAGGCTATATACGTCCGAGCGGCGATCGATTAGCTCGGTCTTCCCCTGCGCCTGCTCGGGCGGCATGTACGCCGGCGTGCCCATCATGGTGCCCGTCGCGGTCAGCCCTTTTCCCTCGTTCTGCTCGCGGGCCAGACCAAAGTCCATGATCACCGGCCGGTAGACAGTCTGCCCGCCAGGCCGCCCGACTTTCTCCAGCATGATGTTGGCCGGTTCAAGATCATGCCAAGCCGTTCCCGTCGCTGACCAGAGCCTCGAACA
>DAOMZC010001038.1:0-2702 GCA_035437965.1 Pseudomonadota bacterium | reverse complement strand
GAGCGCACCATGACGCCGCTCGGCAGGAGCTCGGCCGAAAGCGCCACCCGCTCGAAGCTGCTGTCCTGCGCCAAGAGCTGCGGCACCGTCAGCTCGACCCGCCCGAGCGGCCGCCCCAGCGTGCCCGTCAGGTCGGCCCGCCCCGACAGGGTCCCCGAGACGCGGGCCGCCGGCGCGGTGGCGGCCAGGCTCAGGTCCTCGACCTGGGCCTGCAGGGTCAGCTTCGGATCCGCCGGCCGGTGGCTGACGTCGCCGGTGAACAGCTGCAGCGTTGCATCGGCGGTGAGCTTGCCCGACTCGCCGCGCGCGTGCAGGTGCGACAGCGCCAGCTCGCCGTCCTTGAGCGCGAACTCGGTCCCGAGCTCGCTGAACTTGCGGCCGTAGATATCCAGGTCCTTGACCAAGAGCTCACCGCCGCGCGCCTCGGGGCGCAGCACCCGGCCGCCGAGGCGGAACTGCACCGTGGCGTCCTGGGCGCCGCCGCTCACCCCGAAGAACTGCAGGATGCGGGTCGTCGCCGCGCCCTTGCCGTGCAGCTCGACCGCCGGGGCCTCGAGCTTGCCGCTCTGCGGGCCGAAGCTGCCGCGCTCGGTGTCCAGGGCCAGCGAGTCGCCGGACAGGCGCAGGTTCTTCCACCACACCGTCTCGGGCGTGTAGGTCAGGCTGCCGGCGACCTTGAGCTCCTTGGGCAGCGGGTCGTGGCGGCCCAGGCGCTCGATGGTGGCCTCGATGCGGTCGATCTGGATGCGCTCGGGGTGGGCGGTGGGGGCGAGGTGCCCGGCGAGGCGGAAGTCGCCCTTGAGCTTGCCGGCGACGTACGGCTGCAGGAGCTTGGGCACAAGACCGACCTGCGCCGGATCGGTGCCGAGCACCGCGATGCGGGCGCTCCACGGCATCTCGCCGACGAAGCTTATGTGCAGCGGCTCGGCGCGCACCTCGCCGCCGAGCGCCTCGCCGGTGACCTGCGGCAGGTTGAGCTCGCCGCCAGCGACGACGAACTTGGACGCCACACGGCGGATGGCGATCGTCGCCAGGTCGGCCTCGACGTCGGCCACCTGGCCCGAGATCACCACCGTCCGCTCCTCGGGCACGGCGGAGAATTCCTTGGACCGCCAGGGCTCGGCCAGGCAGGGGTTGCGCCGGCCGCTGATCGTCACCGGCAGGGTCGCCGACAGCGGCCCGTAGAAGCGCACCCGGCCGCGCGGCTGTCCCGCCACCAGCTGACCGGGGATGAGCTCGGTCAGGCCGCCGCCGCGCTCGAAGCTGAGGTCGAGGTTGACGCCGGTGTCGCAGTAGGTGTCGAGGAGCCGCCCGTCGAGCTCGACCGGGGTGCCGCGCGCCACCAGCTTGCCGCGGAATACCAGATCCTGCCGCCGGCTGGCGCGCGCCCCGAAGCGGCGCAGCTCCAGCTCGCGCAGCGGGAAGCTGAACGTCCCCTTGCCCGCGGCGTCCGGCGTCCCCAGGCTGAGCTCCCCCTTCTCGGCGGTGAGCGGCGCCACCTCGTAGACGAAGCCGAGCAGGCCCGGCTTGTTCTCGGCGGCGTCGGTCGACAGGCGCAGGGTGGCGGCGCCCTTGACCCCCTCGAGCAGGGCGTGCCAGCCGGGGAAGACCATCTCGTAGGTCACGTGGTCGAACGTCAGGCCGGTCTCGTCGACGGTGATACGCACGTGGCCGGGCGCCGGCGGCGCGTCCTCGGGCCGCGGCTTGCGCCCGCCCATGGTGGCGACGATGTTGATCTCGGTGCCGAGCGCCGGGCCGGTGACGCCGGGCGGATAGACCCGCCGGGTGGTGATCGGCCGGATGCGGACCAGCGCGTCGCGCACGTGGCCCGACGAGAAGTGCAGCTCGACGAACGTGCCGCGGCCAAACGGCGCGCTCACCGCCGAGCGCAGCAGGCCCCGCACGAGCTCGCCGATGTTGATCGTCGCCTCGACCCGCAGCACCTTCATCACCAGGTCGCCGTTGGGGTCGATCATCTCGAAGTTGCCGCCCGCGACCGGCACCGGCGTGTTGAGGATGAGCGAGCCGAGGCTGCTCCAGTAGTCGTAGTGGGCGTAGCCGAGGTTGAACTGGCCGCGCACCTGCCCGTTGACGATCTTGGTGATCATAAGGCCCAGGCGCCGGTCGTTGAGCCCGAGGAACACCCCGAACCACAAGAGCATGATCGCCGCCACCACCTGAAACACCCGCCGCACGAGGGTGCGCCTCAGCGGAATGATCGCTTTGGGCACGGGCGAGGGGAGTAAGCGCGACCGATCGCTCACGGGAACAGAGGGTAGCACGACCGTGGCGCCGAAGCAGGGCCCCCAAGACGAGCAAGAGACGAGCAAGAGACGACCAAGAGACGACCGGAGATCGCGCTGGGTGATCCGGTCTGTCGACGGTCGGTCCGCGAATTTGTAGCTGCTGTAGCTTGTATCGAATCGCCCGAGCTAGTTATTGTAGGTAGGTGGGGCCGCGGACGTACCAGAGACCGAAGGTCGGTTCGCGCGCGCTCTGCGAGTCTTTTGCGGGGGAGGGGAGATGTCGCTAGGTGAAGGCGCTGCGGCGCTGCGAATCGCCGTTCTCGGGGCCGGTCCGATCGGACTGGAGGCGGCGCTGTACGGCGCGGCGCTCGGGCACGAGGTCCTGTGCATCGAGCGCGGCGAGATCGCGGCGGCGGTCCGCTCGTGGGGGCACGTCGGGATGTTCTCGCCGTGGCC
>DAOMZC010001037.1:0-2707 GCA_035437965.1 Pseudomonadota bacterium | reverse complement strand
CCAAGGGCATGGGCCGTTGCTGCCGCTGGCGCCGTTGGCCCCGCCGGGCTTCTTCGCCGGAGCGGGTGCGCCGTCGAACAGCGCGGCCCACGACGGGTCGACCGAGGCCGGATCGGCGCGGTAGCGGTCGTAGATCTCGTCGATGAAGCCGAGGGAGGCAGACAGGTCGAGGACATCCGCGGGCATGAGCGGGCGCATACTAGCAGGCGGACCGGCGACAGACGATGTCCACCCGGGTGCCGGCGGGGGCGCCTACGCTGCGCGCCATGTCGCTCCGCCTCCTCGCGATCGTCGCCGCCCTCAGCCTCGCCGCCTGTGGCCCCTCGGGCTCGAGCGACGACCCCGCGGGCGACGCCCAGCCCCCCGGCCCCGCCGGCCGAGTCCCCGCCACCGGGCCCGCCGCCCGCCGCAGCCAGGCCGCCCAAGAAGAGCCCCGCGACGGTCGCCAGCCCGTCCGCCCGAGCAAAACCGTCGCGAAAGACCGCCGATGCCGCCAAGAAAGACCGCAAGAACTACCGCATCAGTCTGTGGAAGTAAGGGGCTCGCGGCGCTCATCGCCTTCGTGCTGATCCTTGGCGGCGCAGCCGTTCCGGAGGCGCGCGCCGACCTTCCCGATGATGAAAAGGAGCGCCTGTTCCGCGCGCAGTACGACCAGGCCGAGAGCGAGTACAACGCCAAGAACTATCAGGCCGCGGTGCCGCGCCTGCAGGCCGCCTTCGCCATCGAGCCGCTGCCGCAGATCCTGTTCAACATCGCGCAGGCGTACCGGAAGCTGTTCCTATACAGCGATGCTCGCGTGTACTACGAGCTGTATCGCTCGACCGCCAAGGATATTCCACAGCCGGAGCAGGCCAGCCTCGACCGCCACATCGCCGAGATGCGCGAGCTCGAGCGCGCCTCGCAGACCCCCAAGGTCATCGAGAAGACCAAGTTCCTGCTCCTGCGGTCCGAGAAGCCGCCGCCGCGCTGGCTGCGACCGGTGGGCCTGGCCGCCGGAATAACCGGGCTCGGGGCGCTGGGCGGCGGCATCGCGCTCCTGGCGCTGCACAACACCTGCACCGGTCCTGCCGTGGCACCGGCGCTAGAGTGCGAGCAGGTCTATAACACCCGCCTGCCCGGCGCCGTGGTGGCGGTGGCCGGCGGCGGCCTGCTGGTGCTCGGCATCACCCTGGTCGCGCTGTCGGCCAAGCGTCCCGCCCGGCCCGTGCTGACCGAGACGCAGGAGCTGCCGAGCGAGGACGGGCTGCTGCCGGTTCCGCCCGCGCGTCCACCGGCCAGCCGGGAGCCGCCGCCGGCGCCGCTGCGCCGATAAGATTACTTATCGATTACAAGGACTTATATGCGTTACCTCCTATGGCCTTCCGCGCTCCTCCTTATGGCCTGTGAGAGTATCTACGTCGACAATCCGCGCAACTGTGTCCTCACCCCGACCGCCTGCTCGACCAGTGAGCGCTGCAACGTAGCTACGCAGCAGTGCGAGCCGGCGGACTGCCAGCGCAACCCCGGGCTGTGCGCCGCCAATGAGACCTGTGATCCGACCTCGAGCCGGTGCGTGCCGTTCACCTTCGTCCTGGGTCAGCCCGACGAGAGCGCCAACGTCAATGCGGCGTACGGCCAGTCCTCGCCGCAGGCGGCGCTGCTCATCCCCAATGGCGACGGCACCAGCAGGGTCGTGGTCGGGGATACCAACAACCACCGGATCCTCATCTGGAACACGGTGCCGCAGAGCAACTCGGTCCCCAGCCTGGTGCTCGGAATCCCCGACTCGCGTACCCTGTCCGGCTCGGGCCCTTACGGCGGCGTCACCGAGACCAGCACCTCGGCGCCGTGGTCGCTGGCCAGCACCGACACCGGCCTCATGGTCGGCGATCAGCTGCTCAACCGCCTGCTCACCTGGACGCAGTTTCCCGGCCAGACGCGCTCCGGCGCGGAGCCGCCGCCCAGCCTGTGGGGCCAGACGAGCTCCGACATGCAGAGCCCCAACGGCGGCGGCAGGGTCAGCGCCCTGGGCGTCAGCAGCCCAAAGATCTTCTTCGAGCCCGCCTTCAGCACCTTCAACGCGCGGGTCTTCATCTCGGATAGCGACAACAACCGGATTCTGATCTTCGAAAACGGGGTGCCGACCACCGCCAACACCGCGCCGACCAAGATCCTCGGCCAGAGCAGCTTCACCACCAACGTCCCCGGCAGCACCCGAACGACGCTGCGCTCGCCGCGCGGGATTGCCGCCAATGGGAACGCGGTGTTCGTCGCCGACTGGGGCAACCACCGCGTCATCGGCGTCGGCTACGGTCAGTGGTCGGGCGCCAACGCCTCGGTGGCCAACTTCCTCATCGGTCAGCCCAACTTCGGCGGCAGCCAGGAGAACCGCGGCCAGATGATGCCGTCGGAGCAGACCCTGTCGTATCCCGAGAGCGTCGCGGTCTGCCAGGGCATGCTGTTCGTCGCCGACTCCGGCAATAACCGCGTGCTGCGCTTCAACTCGCCGACGTTCATCCCGGTAAATCCCGGCACCCTCCCCCAGGAGGCCGCCACGCTCGTCCTGGGACAGGCCGACTTCACGGGTCGGCAGGCCAACCGCAACGGCGCGCCCACTGCTGCGACGATGAGCAGTCCGTCCGATGTCCGCTGCGACAGCCAGCGCCTCATCGTCGCCGACACCGGGAATCACCGCACCCTCATCTGGAACGATCTGGCGGCGCTCACC
>DAOMZC010001036.1:0-2708 GCA_035437965.1 Pseudomonadota bacterium | reverse complement strand
GGGCCCCGGGAAGGCCGTCCGTCCGCTTCATCAAGTTGCCGTGGTCTAAGACGTGATCCTTGCCGTGGTCCATCTGTAGCTCCTGCGCCGAGAGGAATTCACCTGGAACTTCGCGCACCTGGGAACGCGCCGAGGGCGTACCCGCCAGGCTGCGACTTTTCCCAAGGGCCCGTCAAGGGGGTTTGGTAAGTGGACTCTGGAGCTCGGGGCGCAGCCAGCGGCAGAGCCCGCGCTGCTCCTCTTGCGCGCGCTCGGCGTGCAGGTGAAGGAGGCGGCAGAGGAGCGGCTCGGCGTGAAGGTCGGATGGCCAGCCGTAGGCGGCGAAGACCGCGGCGTCCACCGCCGCGTGAATCTCCTGCAGCACCGCGAGGTCCCCCTTTTCATCGATCACCTGCTCGGCGGCGCTCAGCGGCTCGCCGCGGCGCCGCTTCTCCAGGACGTTGTACATGCAGGTCAGGGTGAGCTCGGGGTGCGCGAGCTGCCGCTGCTTGCGGTGGCCGTCAAGGAGCTCGCCGAGCTCGCGCAGCCGCGCCTGCAGCTCGGGCGCGCAGGCGGGAAAAGGGAACGGATCGAAGCAGCGGGTCTTGTTGTAGCGCGGGTGATTGCCGACCCCGAGCCGGCCGCCGGTCGCCAGAGCCCAGGTCTGGTGGAGCCGCGAGGACAGCGTGGCCAGCACCGCCGCGTCGGCGCTGGCGATGCAGACAAGTGTGTTGTCGGCCAGGATCTCGGGCGGCATGAACACGAAGACGCGGTGACGGCTGGTCTCCGCGGTCGCGATGTAGCGCACAAGGCCGGCGAGCGCGCGGCGCAGGCCCTTGCGCGGCTTGCCGAGCAGCCAGAAGTTCCGCGCGTACTCCGCCGCGTCGCGCGTGCCCGAGGGCGAGCCGGCCTGCCGCGGGCCGCGCACGTGCTCGCAGATCCAGGCGTGCAGGGAAGGAAAGCGGTGCTGCACCTGCGGCTCGTCAAGGCCCTGCAGATCGATGACGAACGCCTGGCGGCTGCGCGCCATCAGATCTTTTCCGCTGCGGTACGGCCGCACCCGCTGCTCAAGGCCCGCCACGCTGCCGCGCCCCAGCGCCGCGGCCTGCTCCGCGCTGACGATGAAGCCGGCGCCGTGCAGCTTGACCCCCGGGGAGCACAGCGGCCGGTTGGCGCGCAGCGGCCCCGCCGCGGTCAGGTCCGCCCCCACCGCAAGATTGGCGTGAATGAGCCCGCGGGCGGGCACCAGCTCCACCTCGGCGTGGCCGCGCTCATCGACGAGCTCGCGCCCGACCGTCCACACCACGCCGGGCCCGCGGCCGGCCTCGGCGACGGTCATCGCGATGCGGACCTCGGCGCGCTGCTGGCGCCGGGTCGAGCGCCGCGCCCGGTAGCCGGCGAAGTGCCAGGGGTGATTGGGGACCACGAACACAAGCCCGAGCGGCGGCGTCGCGGCAAGCTGACGACCCACCACCTTCTGACCGAGCTTCTGCCCGAGCGCCTTGGTGGTGATGAAGCCGAAGCGGCGCAGCTCCTTGTGGCGACAGAGCTCGGCCGCCTTGTGCCACCAGTAAAGGACGTAGTCGGCGCTCTTTGGGACCTCGGGATAGACGGCGCGCAGCGCTTGGGTGTAGCGGGTGCCGTGCGTTGCGCGCATCAGTCGGCCGCCGACAAACGGCGGGTTGCCGATCACGAAGTCGGCGGGCGGCCAGCAGGCGGGGCGGGGGTTTTCGCGCGCGCTGTCATCGCCGGTCAGCACCGCGTCCCGGCACTGCAGGCTCCCCGCGTCGGCGAACACCGATGCGGGCAGCGGGTGGCGGACGCCGTAGCTACGCCAGTGACTCTGCAGCGCGCCGATCCCCAGCACCAGCACCGCCACTTCGCGGACCCGCGGATCTACTTCAAGGCCGAGGAACTGCTCGGGCCTGATCGAGCTCACCGGGGCCGCTCGCGACGCCGGGACAGTCAGGACTCTGTGCAGCGCCTGCACCTCGGCCTCCAGCTGCTGGACCACGGCGAGCGTTACATAAAGGAAGTTGCCGACGCCGCAAGCCGGATCGAGGATGCGCAGGCGGCCGAGCTGCGCGTGAAAGCTGCTCACCGCCCGGGCCGCGGCGTCCGGCGGCGCGGCGTCCGGTGCTCGCTGCAGCTGGGCGTGCACCGCGTGCTCGACCGCCTGCCAGTCGGCGCGCAGCGGCTCCTCGATGGTCGGGCGGACCAGGCGTTCTATATAGGCGCGCGGGGTGAAGTGGGCGCCCAGGGCCTGCCGCTCGCGCGCGGGCA
This sequence comes from Pseudomonadota bacterium, assembly GCA_035437965.1. GTDB lineage: Bacteria > Myxococcota_A > Polyangia > Palsa-1104 > JAEUJZ01 > CALFML01. Next base: position 446 of record DAOMZC010001036.1, on the reverse strand, counting down.
GGGCCTGCTCGATGAGCAGGCCGAAGATCGCCGGCTCGACCCACGACCAGTCGGCCCTGGCGACGCGCAACAGGAGCTCCAGCCCCTTGCGGTCGAGCGGCAGCGCCGTCGCCTCACCAAGCAGCCCGCGCGGACCCGGGTTGAGCGCCGCGCCCACCGCGGTCCGGTCGAGCGCGCGCCACAGCGCTTCGATGCCGCAAGCCGCCTGGCGCGGCGCCGGTAGCCAGAGCGCCGCGATGGACGAGGCCAGCCGGGGCGGCGGCTCCTCGCCAGCGGCTGCCGACGCCAGCCTGAGCTCCTCGGCGTAGCAGGTGAGGCAGCAGCGCAGGAGGAACCCCGCGACCGCCTGCGGCGGGTGGCCCTGGGACTCCAGCCGGCGCCCGAGCGCGACGAGCGGCTCGGCGACCGCGCTGGTGGCTCGCGCGGCGCGGCGCACCGGGCACAGG
>DAOMZC010001035.1:0-2711 GCA_035437965.1 Pseudomonadota bacterium | reverse complement strand
GTACCCCGAGTCGCTGGCGCGCGAGGTCGAGTCCTTCGACACCCTGGTGCTCAGCTGCTCGGCCTGCACCTGGCTCTTGCGCACCCAGTACCCCGAGCACGGCGTGCCGCTGCAGCCGGTCATCCGCCACGTGAGCGAGCTGCTCGCCCCGCACGCGGCGGCGCTGCCGGTGACCCGCCCGCTGCCGCGCCTCACCTACCACGATCCCTGCCACCTCGGCCGCCGCCTCGGCTGCTACGAGCCGCCGCGCCAGCTCCTGGGTCGCGCCACCGAGCAGCTCGATGAGTTCTGGCACCACCACGAAGAGTCGGTGTGCTGCGGCAGCGGCGGGCTCCTGCCGCTGACCAACCGGCCGCTCGCCGACACGATGGCCGCCGACCGGCGCCGCGACCGCGACGACAGCGCCGCCGCCATCCCGATCGTCAGCGCCTGCCCCGCCTGCCAGCGCCACCTCGGCCGCGACAGCGGCACCCAGATCCGCAGCCTGATCGAGGTCTTGGACGCCGCCACCACCCCCAGCGAAGACCCCTAGCGGCGCCGCCGCGCCCGCAAAAGCCCAGCGATTCGCATTAGTTAGAATTTTTTTAATTAAGTCAGAATACAAAAAGCCATACTGAAAAGTCGGCACTCACCGACGATCAGATGGCGGGGGATAAGGATCAGAACGCGCGGCGCCTGGGCAAGGCCACGGTGCCGCTGTACACGGCTTGCGTCCTGTATGGGCTCGGGCTGCTGGTCCTCGGGATGGCGCTCGCGGTGCGGGTGCGCCCGGGGGGGCCGCCGATCTCGGCCCTTTCGCGGGCGCTGCATCGCGGTGAGGTCGCGCCGCAGGTCCCGCGCCTGGACGGCGACGACGCGATGGCCAACGCCGCGGTGCTCAACGACGTGCTGCAGGCGGTCCCCAACCCGGGGCTCGGGCCGGGCGCCGGCAGCTGCAGCGCGCGGGCGCGGACGTTCGCGGTGCTGCTCGGCGGGCAGCTGTCGCGGGTGCGGTTCGCGGCGCGCTCGGTGTGTCAGCTGCTGCTGCTCAAGCACATCTCGGCGGCGCAGCCGGGGTACGGCGAGCGGGGACTGGCCGAGGTGGCGGCGTTCGTCCTGGGGCGGCGGCTGGCCGGCGGGGCGGATGTCGATGTGACGCGCATCGTCGTGCCGCCGTTCCGCTTCACCGGCGACACCGTCACGTTTCAGCCGGCCAACCTCGGACCCCTGGAGAAGGACGAGCAGTTCATCGGCACCTACCACACCCACCCGGACGGCGACCTGCAGCAGGGTGTGCTGTCGGAGACCGACCTGGAGTACATGCAGTCGGGCTTCGTCGACTTCGCCGGCACGGTCGGCCCGCTCGACGGTCCGAGCTCGCAGCTCGACTGGCTGTTCGACATCGTCGAGCCCAAGCTGGGCGGCTGGAACGTCTACGCCCACGACGCCCAGCGCCTCGGCGCGCTGCGCGCCCGCTGCCTGCTTCAGTCGCCGTGCCCGATCAACGAGCTGCGCATCGCCGGCAGCCCCTTCAACCTGTACTCCCACGTCTACGAAGAGCGCGACGACGACTGGCCCTAGCCACCGCCGGTCGCGCCGGGGCGTTCAGCCTGCCAGAGAGCTAGCCGGGTCTGCTGGGGGGCCGGCCGGGTCTGCCGGGAGGCCGGCCGGGACTTCGCTGCGGTCGAGGAGCTCGCGAATCCGGTCGAGGGCCTCCGGGCTCGCGGTGCCTTTGTGGTGCGCCATGTCGATGGCCGTGTAGCCGAGCGTGCGGTAGATCGTCGTCACCTCGCAGCTGATCCGCGCCAGCGCCTCCAGGTGCTTGCCCACGGTGGCGGCGTCGCCGCGCGCGAACGGCCCGGTGAGCGCCTGCGGCAGGCCGACCTCGGCGATGTTGTCGACGACCGAGCGGGTCAGCGAGGCCAGCGCCCGCTCGGCCACCCGCTGCTCCAGGCCGATGCGGCGCAGCAGGTGCACCGCGGTCGCCAGCAGCACCGCGACGTGACCGGCGGCGAGCACCGCGGCGGCGTGATAGGCCGGCAGCCGCTCGGCGGGCAGCTTGAGGACGATGCCGCCCATGGCCAGGGCGAGCGCCTCGGCGGTGCCAAGGCCGAGCGTGTCGCCGCCCACCGCCAGGACCGTGCCTTTCAGGTCTACCGCCGCAGCGACCGGCGCCCCGGCGATCGTGCTCGGCACGAGCGGCGCGAACGAGCGCAGCGGGTGCAGGAGGCCGATCCCGGCCACCCGCTCGCGCTGCGCCGCGAACGCCTCTTCCGCGGCCAGCGCGCCGGCGCAGTGGAGCAGCACCGAGCCCGGTCCGGCCGCCCCGTGCTCGACGATAAACTGCGCCGCCTGGGCGATCGCCTCGTCGCGCACCGCGAACACCACTATATCGGCCGGCTCGCGCGTGGCCGACTCCTGCCACAGCGGCCCCTGCGAACGCGACCAGTGCCGCAGCGAGAAGCCGGCCCGCTCCAGGCAGCCGGCCAGGGCGTGGCCGACCGGCCCGGCGCCCATCACCAGCACGCGCTCGCGGCGGACCGGCGGCGGCTCCACCGGCGGCGTCCCCTCGGGGGTCAGCTGGGTGGGCGCAAACAGCGACGTCAGGATGCTCATCTACTTACTCCCCCGCTCACCGTCCGCGGAAGCTTCCGGGCCGAGCTCGGGCCCGTGCCGATGCCGGCTGGGCGGCGCCGACTCGGGACCGGGCGCTTCGGGCGGCGCGGCGGCCT
>DAOMZC010001034.1:0-2712 GCA_035437965.1 Pseudomonadota bacterium | reverse complement strand
GCACGGGCAGCGCTCGGATGTGCACCACGGCCTGCTCGTGTGCGCCTCGCAGGGGCTGCCGGGCGCGCAGGCCGAGCGGCTGACGAGCTACGACCTGCGCCGGCTCCTCCCCTACGCCGACGGCTACCTCGCGGGCTTCGCCGCCGAGGCCTACGCGGTCGAGCTGAGCGCCGGCCACGCCCGCGCCCGCGCCCGCCTGGACGCCCTGCAGAAGGAGCTGTGCGCCAGCGCGGTCGAGGGGGATACGCACCGCAACCTGCTCGTACGCAACCGCTACTCCGACGAGACCTTCCGCTACGCGCTGCTGCCGGTGTGGATCGCGACCTACAGGTATCGCGCCCGCCTCTATCGCTTCGTGGTCAGCGGCCAGACAGGGGAGGTGATCGGCCAGGCTCCCTACAGCCGGCTCAAGGTGGCGCTCGCCTGCCTGCTCGGCCTGGCGGCGCTGGTGCTGCTCCTCTACTTGTGGGATCGGCAGGGTGAGCGCGCCCTGGGCGCCGCCTTCTTTGCCGGCTTCTGACCTTCACACCCCGTCGCGGGGCCCGTAATCGACCCGCCACAGGATGAGCCCGTGCGCCGGCGCCGTAGGCCCGGCGCGGGTGCGATCCCCGCTGCGCAGGAGGGCCGCCACATCGGCCGCGCTGAGCCTGCCGCGGCCGACATAGACCAGCGTCCCGGCGATGATGCGCACCATGTTGCGCAAAAAGGCGGTCGCCTCGACGTCGATGTGGACCGGTGCCGGGTACGGGCCCTGGGCGCTGATAGCGATGCGGCGCACCGTGCGATCGGTGGTCAGGCGCTCGCAGCTGGCGGCGCGGAAGGCGCGGAAGTCGTGGTGGCCGATGAGCACCTGGGCGGCGGCCTGCATGGCCTCCAGATCCAGCCGGGCGATGATGTGCCAGTGGGTGCGGGCATGCAGCGGCGACTCGGTCGGGGCGTTCCACAGCTGGTAGCGGTACAGCTTGCCGCTCGCCGAGAACCGCGCGTCGAACTCGTCGGGTGCGACCTGAGCGTCGAGGACGCGGATGGCGGGCGGCAGGTGGTAGTTGGTCCCGTGAACGAGCGCGCGCAGCGACACAGGCCGCTCGGGAGGCGGTGGCGCTTGCGCTCCGCGCGCGGTCAGGGTCGAGGTCGCGGTCGCGGCGGTCGCCGGCGCGGTCGGGGCCGCGGCCGCAGCGTCGGTGGTCGCAGGTGCGTTCGTAGCGTCGGCGGTCAGGGTCGAGGTCGCGGCGGTCGCCGGCGTGGTCTCGGCATCGGCAGTCGCAGGCGGGGTAGCGGCATCGGCGGCGGCACCGAGGCGGAAGGTGACGACCTGGCCGAGGGCGTGGACCCCGGAGTCGGTCCGGCCGGCGGCGCGGCAGGCCACCGCCTGCCCGGTGACCTTGTGCAGGGCGGCCTCCAGCAGCTCCTGCACCGAGAGACCGTTGCGCTGGCGCTGCCAGCCGACAAAGTCGGTGCCTTCGTAGGCGAGCGTTAAGCGGATCGTCGGCATGGCTTTTGTGCGCCGCGGCGCGGCGTGCGGTCAGGATGTGCCCAAGGTCGGGGAAAAAGGGAAGGAGGATTGTCGCCCCGCGGCTGCCAACCGCGCGGCAAACAAGGTACGATGGCTTGTATCGAACTCGCCCAAGCGGCGCCCGGTGCGAGGCCCGGGTCGGGCTGCCGGGCGACGGGGCGGGCAGCGCCCGCGCGGGTTCATGGCAGAGGTTGCGATGTGGATGCAGCTTGGGGCGAGCGGCGCGCAGGTGCAGAGCTGGCAGCAGTTCCTGGTCGAGCAGCAGCTCCTGCAGGCGGCGGCGCTCGCTGATGGACAGGGAAACTTCGACGCCGCGACCGCCGACGCCACCATGGCCTACCAGCGCTCGCACGGGCTGACCGTGGATGGCATCGTCGGCGAGCAGACGCTGAACCAGGCCCGGAAGGACGGCTACGGCGGGGTGGTCGCCGGGCCGCGCTACACTCTGCTCTACGGCCTGCGCAGCGCCGCGACCGACGATTGGGAGCACCCGGCGGCCCTGGTCTACGCGCCGCCGCAGCTCGATCCCGGCGAGCTGGCCGTCATCGTCTACCTGCACGGCCTGGGCAACCACATCGAGAACGTGGTCCGGGAGGCGCCGCTGTCCGCGGACCAGCCGGTGGCCGACCTCCTCGGGCAGCTCGACCGGGCCGGGTGCGGCGCGCTCCTGCTCGTCCCCGAGCTGCGCTATGACGGCAGGACCTCGGACCCGGGCCGGTTTGCGAATTCCGGGGCGCTGCGGCTGCTCCTGGCCGAGGTGCTGGAAAAGCTGCCGCCGCCGCTCTCGGGGCTGCGGGTCGAAGATGTCCGGCGCCTTTTGCTGATCTCACACTCGGGGGGCTACCAGGCGGCGGCGGCCCTGGCGCAGCGCGGCGGGGTGCGGGTCGACGAGCTGTACCTGCTCGACTCGCTCTATGGGCAGGAGGCCGCGTTTTCGGCGCTGCTGGACGAGACGCTGGCCGAGCTGGCCGCGGCCGGCAGCGGCCCTCGGCAGTGGGCGACGCGGCGCCTGATCAACCTTTACACGCGCGGGGGCGGCACGGCCGAGCTGTCGCGGGCGCAGGCGCGGCGAGCCGCCGCCGAAGCGGAGCGGCTGCAGCTCGCGCCGGGGCTGGTCCAGACCCCCGATGCGAGCGCCGAGCTGCTCGGGCCCGCGGAGCTGCCCGATGGGTCTGCGGTGCTGATCCAGCGCGTCGCGG
>DAOMZC010001033.1:0-2719 GCA_035437965.1 Pseudomonadota bacterium | reverse complement strand
GCCGCTGCTGCTCGGGCTCATCGTGCGCGAGGCCGGGTGCCGCATCTCCGCCTTCAGCGGCCAGCCCTGCGAGCTGTACGGCCGCGAGATCTTCGCCTCGAACGGCCTTATCCACGACGAGCTCACCCCGCTCTTGTTCTGAGCGCACGAGGCTGCCGCCAGTTCAAGCGGCCCGGATCTGTGCTACGAACGCTGCAGCTGGCACCGCCAGCTACCGGGACCTTTGGCGCGCGAACCCTCGGCGGACGCGCCCGGCCAGCGAGGACGTGGACGATGCATTCTCTTGACGCGAACAGAGCGCGCTTGGACGCGCTGGGTACTGCGACTCTCACGCTGGGTCTGCTCGCACTGACGCTGGCGGCCTGCACCAACCTGCCGGACGCTGGCGATTTCCCGCCGCTGCCGGGCAGCACCACCACCGTGCGGATGAACTTCGAGCGCGCGGCCGACTTCTACCAGGCCCCCTTCCCCAGCGACGAGCTGCTCCGCGAGGATGGCACGCTCGACCCCGCCCGGCTGGGGCAGTTTCCCAACCCGCGGCGGGTCGAGCTCCTGAACCAGGCGATGGCGCTGCTGCTCAAGGACGCGCGCGGCTTCGCCGTCTCGGGCGCGGTCTATTTCTCGCTGACCGCGGACCAGGGAGAGGTGGCCCTGCCCTCGGTTGCCGCCAGCACGGGCGCGAACGCGGCGGTCTTTCTGATGGACCTGGAGAGCCGCACCCGCCACCCGGTGTACATCCACTATGCGACGGACGGCGGGCCGTACGGGGCGCCGTACCTCCTGTCGCTGCTGCCGGTGCAGGGGATTCCGCTGCGGCCCGGCAAGACCTACGCCGCGGTGGTCCGGCGGTCGCAGGGTGATGGGCAGGGGCGGCCGCTCGCGCCGGCTCCCGAGCTCGAGCAGCTGTTTGTCGGTGAGCAGCCCCGAGGTCTCACCAACCAGGCGTTCCGGCACTATCAGTACGCGCTGCGGACGCTGGCGGAAGCCGGCGTTCCGCTGGCCGATCTCGCCGGGCTGGCGGTGTTCACCACCGACGATCCGACCGCCCAGCTGAGCGCCTTCCGCGCCGACGTCCTCGCCCGCCCCCTGCCCGCGCCCAACGCGCCGCTCTTACCCAGCGAGGTCTTCCCCGACTACTGCGTCTACAGCAGCACCATCGACCTGCCCGACTACCAGCAGGGCGAGCCGCCGTACGAGCGGACCGGCGGCGGCTGGAGCGTCGACCCGGCGGGCCAGCCGATGGCGCCGCACCTTGAGCGGGCGCGCCTGGTCGTCACCATCCCGCGCGCGGCGATGCCGGCGGACGGCTACCCGACCGTGATGCTGATCCGCGGCGGCGCCGGCGGCGACCGGCCGCTGGTCGATCGCGGGGTCCAGGCCACCCAGGGCGGCCCGCCGCTTTTGCCCGGCTCGGGTCCGGCGCGCGAGTTCGCCCGCGTCGGCTTCGCCGGGGTGCAGGTGGACGGCCCGCTCGGCGGCCTGCGCAACACCACCGGCGGCGACGAGCAGTTCCTCATCTTCAACGTCTTCAACGCCACCGCCCTGCGCGACAACATCCGAGAGTCGGCGCTCGAGCTTATCCTCGCCGCTCATATCCTGCCGACGCTGTCGATCGATGCCAGTGCCTGCCCGGGGGTCGCCGCGACGGTGCGCCTGGACAAAAAGCGGCTGGCGCTCATGGGCCACTCGATCGGGGCCTCGATCGCGCCGCTCGTGCTGGCGGGGGAGCCGCTGTACCGGCTGGCCATCCTCAGCGGGGCGGGCGGCAGCTACATCGAAAACATCCTGTGGAAGCGCAAGCCGCTCGAGGTGCTGCCTTTGGCCGAGGCCCTGCTGCAGTACCCCGCGGACACCCACCTGACCCGGAGCGAGCCGGCGCTGACCCTGGTGCAGTGGGCGGCCGAGCCCTCCGATCCGCCGGTCTACGCCGACCGCATCATCCGCCTGCCGGCCGCCGGCGCGCCGCCGCGGCACGTCCTCATGGAGCAGGGCATCGTCGACAACTACATCCTCCCCAACATCGCCAACGCCTCCAGCTTGTCGCTCGGCCTGGACCTCGGCGGTGCGCCGCTCGACACCGATAGCGTGCGGCTGCCGATGCAGACCCCGGTGCTCACAGTCCTGCCGCTCGTCGGCCGCGGCGCCATCGCCCTGCCGGCGGCGGGCAACCTGACGGTCGGCGGGATGCCAGTGACGGCGGTGGTCGTCCAGCACCCCGAAGACGGCATCCAGGACGGCCACGAGGTGGTGTTCCAGACCGAGCCGCCCAAGCACCAGTACCGCTGCTTCCTCGCCAGCTTCGCCGCCGGCAAGACGCCGGTGGTGGCCACGGACGCGCCCGCCGACGCCCCCTGCCCTTAGGCGGAGCTTGCACGAACCAGTACGCAGCCCGGCTGGGAAGCTGTATTTTGGACGGTGACCGGATGCAAGCTGCACGCTCTATCTGCCGCCAGGTCCGCGGGGAGCCCGGAAGGGTCGCGCGCGGGCTATTTCTTGTCGGGCTCCTGGGCGGCGCGCTTGACTGTTCGCGCTCCGAGCGCGCGCCGGTGGCTGCCGGTAAGGCCGCCGAGCCGCCGAGCCCATCCCCTGCCCTCCCGGCCGATCCGGATCTTTTGCGCGCGCGGCAGCAGTTCCGCGCCGAGCAGGACGGGCACATGCGCGGCGAGCTCAGTCCCCTGGCCCGCGTCGACTATGTCCACCTGCCCGTGGGTGAGCACCT
>DAOMZC010001032.1:0-2723 GCA_035437965.1 Pseudomonadota bacterium | reverse complement strand
ACCAAGCTTGGCCTGCGGCCGTCTCGCCGCGCCGGCGACCTGGCCTCGGTCACCCTGCCCGCCATCGCCACCCCCGGCGACGCGCTGACGGTGATCGCGCTCGGGGAGCTCGACCCGCTCAGCGACGACCCCCACTTCCTCGCCGCCACCGTCGTGAACGAGGGGTCCGGGGCGCTGGTCGACCTGCCGCTGGCGATAAACGAAAGCGGGCCCAAAGGCTCGCTGTTCCTGATCCACGCGGCGCCGGATGCTCCGGCGGTGGACGTGGTCATCGACAAGAGCGGCACCAGCATCGACGGGCTGGCCTATAAGGGCGCCTCCAAGCTCGTCGAGCTGGCGCCGGGCAAGTACCCGGTCGCGGTGCGGCCGGCGGGGACGATGAACACGGTGCTCCAGGCCACCCTGAAGGTCCTGCCCGGGCTGCACTGGACGCTGCTGGCGCACGGGCTGGTCGCGGGCGGCGGCGGCACCCCGCTGCGGGTAAGCGCGCAGCCGCGGCCCACGAAGGCCCAGACCAGCTGGCGCCTGGCCAACACAATCCCCGATGCCCCGGCGCTGGCAGTCACCCCGGCGGACCCGCCGCTGGTGGTGGCGTACGGGCAGTCCTCGGCGGTGATGGCGGCGCCGCTGCCCGACCCTGATTTCACCGTGCAGCTCGTCGATATGCCGCTGCAGCGCTGGAACATCGCCGTTCCCCAGACGGTGCTCGACGCCGCCAAGGACCAGCTCGTCACCGTGGTGGCAACCGGCACGCTCAAGGATATGATGAAGCCGCTGGCGGTGCTGGCGGTGCTCGACAACACCGCCACCGCGACGATGCCGGCGCAGGTGATCTCCTTGATGGCGATGCCGGCCAAGCTGCGCGCTGCCGTCGGGCGCTGAGCGAGCCAGCGCGGCGTCCGGCTGGATTGGGCGCCGCGCCGTGCCTACCGCCCGCGCGGCGGCCGAGTCATGCTGGCGATAACCGCACGTTGACCGCACCGTCGCCGCCGGCTACCTTTCTGGCATGTCAGAATCGACCGCCTCGCGCTTCTACCTAACGACGCCGATCTACTACGTCTCGGACGTTCCCCACCTCGGGCACGCCTACACCACGATCGTCGGCGACGCGATCACCCGCTACGAGCGCATCCGCCGCGGGTCCGAGCGCGTGTTCTACCTCACCGGGACCGACGAGCACGGCGAGAAGCTGGAGCGCGCCGCCGCCACCCACGGCCAGAGCACCCAGGCGTTCGTCGACGCGATCGCCGGCGAGTACAAGAAGACCTGGGACATCCTCGACATCCGCTACGACGATTTCATCCGCACCACCGAGCCGCGCCACGAAAAAGTCGTGCAAGAGCTGTGGCGGGTGATGCGCGACAAGGGCGACATCTACCAGGGCCACTACGAGGGCCTGTACTGCGTCGCCTGCGAGTCGTTCTACCTGGAGAAGGACCTCGCCCCCGGCGGCCTGTGCCCCGATCACAAGCGCCCCGTCGAGAAGGTCCGCGAGGAAGGCTACTTCTTCCGCCTGTCGAAGTTCCAGCAGCCGCTGCTCGAGCACTTCGCCCGCTACCCCGACTTCATCGAGCCGCCCAAGCGCATGAACGAGGTGCGCACGTTCGTCGAGAGCGGCCTCAAGGACCTGTCGGCCTCGCGCAGCTCGTTCCAGTGGGGCGTGCCGGTGCCCGATGTGCCGGGGCACGTGGTGTACGTGTGGATCGACGCGCTGACCAACTACTACTCGGCGCTGCAGGAGCGCTCGCCGAGCGGCGCGGATCGGCGGCCGTTCTGGGGCACCGCCGAGGCGCCGCTGGCCATCCACCTGGTCGGCAAGGAGATCACGCGCTTTCACGCCGTGTACTGGCCGGCGATGCTGATGTCGGCCGGGCTGCCGCTGCCGCGCAAGATCGTCGCCCACGGCTGGTGGACGGTCGACGGTGAGAAGATGTCCAAGACGCTCGGCAACGTCGTCGACCCGCGCACCCTGTCGGCCGATCTGTCGGCCAGCGCCCTGCGCTACTTCCTCTTGCGCGAGATCCCGCTCGGTGAGGACGGCGACTTCTCCTACGAGGCGCTGCTCACCCGCTACAACAGCGAGCTGGCCAACGACCTGGGCAACCTCCTTCACCGCAGCCTGGCGATGGTCGAGAAGTTCTGCGGCGGCACCGCCCGCCGCTGGCCGGACGGCGCCGACGACAAGGTGCGCGGTGAGCGGCTGCACCAGCAGGCGCTCGCCCGCCGCACCCAGGTGCAGGAGGCGATGGCGCAGCTGCAGCCGCAGAAGGCGCTGGAGGCGCTGTTCGCCCTGGTGCGCGAGGGCAACACCTACCTTGAGCAGGAGGCCCCGTTCACCAAGGTCAAGGCCGACCCGCGCGGCGCCGACGCCATCCTGTACAACGTGCTGGAGCTCTTGCGCTGGCTCGGGCTGATGCTCGAGCCGTTCATCCCCGAGCACGCCATCACGCTGCGCCGCCAGCTCGGCCTGGCGGCGCCCGAGCGGGCCGGCTGGCCCGGCCGGTGGGGCGAGCTGCCCGACGGGACGGTGGTGAAAAAAGGCGAGCCGCTGTTCCCCCGCATCGACCCCGATCGCCAGCAGGAGCTGCTTGCCAAGTGGCGGGCCGCCCGCCGCGCCGCGGCCGAGAAGCAGGCCCTGCAGACAACCCCGGGCCTGCCGGCACCGGACGCCGCGGGCGCGGCGCCGACCGCCGCAGGCGCTACCAAGACCGCCGCGGGCGCTG
>DAOMZC010001031.1:0-2725 GCA_035437965.1 Pseudomonadota bacterium | reverse complement strand
TGGTCGATCATGCGGGCACCGGGGGCGTGGGAAGTGGCATCCAGTGGGTCGGCGGCTCGTTTTCATTAGAACAGCACCCGCACCCGTGCGATGGCAGAATCAAAACTTCCCATGGGTTTTTTCGCATGTCGCAGGGATTGCTGGTGCTAAGTTAGCGGCAATGTTCGCTTTTGTCCGGCGGCTACTGCCGCTGCTCGTGGCCGGGTTCGCCCTGCTCATCGCCGTTCGCGGGACGGACCTTTCCAAGCTGCGCGCCGCCATGGAGCACGCGCCGATGGCCGCGCTCATCGGCGCCTCGGCGGTGATGGCGGTGCTCAACTGCGCCGCCGATACGCTGGCGATGTTCTACGTGTTCCGCTGGTTTGGTCTGCACCTGCGGTTCTTCGACCTGTATACGATCCGCGCGGCGACCTACACGCTGGCGGTCATCAACTATCACGCCGGGCAGCTCGGGATCATCGGCTACCTGCACCGGGTGGGGCGGGTCTCGCTGCCGCGGGCCAGCGCCTACATCCTGTTTATCGTCGGGGTGTGGGTGGCGCTGCTGCTGCTTTTTGCCGGCGGCAGCCTGCTGCTCGGGGGGGCCAAGGCGCAGGCGATGGCGCCGGTGCTGGGGGTGTTCCTGCTGGGGCTTGTGGTCTATGCGGTGCTCTTGCGCTGGCCGCCGCGCTTCCTGCAAAAGGGGCCACCGCCGCAGGCCGCGGCGCTGACCGCGACGGCGCCGCTGCTGGTTCGCCTCGGGCGGCGGGTGTGGTACAGGCTGTGGCGGATCATCGGCAAGCTGTGGGCGCCGCTGATGGAGGCGGGGCTTGTCGGGCACGGGCGGGCGATGCTGGTCCGTCTGCCGCACCTGGGCGTGCTGCTGGTCTGGCACTTCATCGCGCTGCGCTGCTTCGAGGTGCAGGTGCCGGTGCACGTGGCGGTGCTGTACCTGCCGGTGGTGTTCGCGGTGGCGTCGCTGCCGATCAGCGTCCAGGGGCTTGGGACCTCGCAGGTGGCGGCCAAGTACTTTTTTACCGAGTTCGCGGCGGCGGGAGAAGAGTCGGTGCTGGCCTACAGCTTGTCGATGACGGCGATCTCGACCGCCAGTAACCTCATCATGGGCTTTTTGTTTCTGCGGCGCGGCGCGCGGCTGGGCCTTGCCGACATGGCCGAGTCGGCGGCGCGCGGGCTGGACAGCGCGGCCGAGGTGGCTCCGGTGTCACCGCTTGGCGCGGCGGCGGATCGCAGCCCGCCCGCGGCGGCCGGAGGTGAGTCGGTGCCGCTGAGCAGCCGCAGCTAGGGTCGGCGCCGCGGGCCGCTGGCCTCTTTCCGCAGAGGTGCTTAAATTCAAGCACGGTGGCGCGGAGAGCATCTAAGTGACAAGCTCCTAGGGCAAGCCGGCAGACCCAACTGCCCCGCTGAGCGCCTCATCGCCGAGAAAGCAGCAACCTTCGCATGGCCATACACGCAGCTGTCACCCTGCTAGCAGTCTTTGCGCTTCCCAAGCTCATGGGGATTCCCGATGGGGCCCCGGATAACGGCGGCGGCGGGAATCGGACGCCGCCGTCGGTAGTTGTCGTCAAGAGTGGGCGTGTGCGCGCTTTTCAGGACGTAGCGGACGCGTTCCAAGATAATTGTCGGGTGCACGTCCAGCAGCTGTACATGGTCGATGGCAACAGCTCCCCGGGTCCGGCCCGCGAGCGGCTGCAGGTCGCGGTGCAGAGCGCCCGTGTGCTGGTCGCCGTCGGTCAGCCCGCCATCGAGGTGGTGAGCGGGATGCGGGCGCACATCGTCTACGCCCTGGTGCCGGATCCGCCGACGGGGGCCATCGGCACCAACAGCATCGCCGCGCCGAGCGCCGTGTTCCGCGCCATGACGACCCTGCAGCCGGCGATTCGCCGCATCGGGGTGGTGTACTCGCCGCGGGCGGTGCAGCGGGTGCAGCTGGCGCGCATCGCCGCGCGCACCATGGGCATCGAGCTCGTCGAGCGCTTGGTGCAGAGCGGGCCGGAGGCGATCCGGGCGATGAACGCGATGGTCGGCGGCGGCGAACCGTCGGAGGGCGTGACCGTGCTGTCGGCGGCCGGCGCGGCGGCGCGAGCGGGGGCGCCGGGCTCGCCGCTGGCGATCGACGCGATGTGGATCGGCGCCGACCCGCAGCTGACTGACCCGCAGGTGACGCACTTTCTGATGGAGATGCAGCTGAAGTGGAAGCTGCCGGTGCTGACCTGCACCCGGCAGCAGGTCATCTCCGGGGCGCTGCTGGCGGTGGACTGGTCGCCCGAGGCGGTGGGCCGCCACCTGGCCTGGCAGGTCAACCACCTTCTGGACGATCCCGAGCACCTCGACTCGGTGATGCGCGATCACCCGACGGCGCCGCCCGACATAGTGGTCAACGCGCAGACGGCCCGGCGGCTGGGGATCTCGCTGGATCAGGTCCGCGGAATGTCCGGGTGGAAGATCTACGAATGAGCGGTCCCGGGGAGGAAGCGGCCGGCGGCGAGCGCCCCGGTGAGACGCCGCAACCCGCGCCGGGGTCGATGGTGCCGAGCGCCGAGCCCGCGGCTGCGCCCGCCGCGGCGGCATTGAGCAGCAAGACTTCCGGCGGAGCGGCGGAAGTCCAAGCGCCGCCGGCCGTGAGCCGCAGTGCCCCGGACGTGCCGGGGGGCGACTCCGTGGCGACGCCCCCGCCGGTGGAAGCCCCGCCGGCCGCCGCCAAGGTCGAGCCTGACGGTGCGGGAGG
>DAOMZC010001030.1:0-2725 GCA_035437965.1 Pseudomonadota bacterium | reverse complement strand
CGATAGCCGGGGCGCTGATCGTGGTGATCGGGCTGCTCGTGTACTTCCTGCTCAGCCAGGAGACCCGCCCCGTGCCGCCGCCGCCCAAGGTCGACTCGACGCCCAAGGTCGACCTGCTGCCGCCCAAGGTCGATCCGCTGCCGCCCACCACGCCGCCCGAGGTCGCCGCGCCGGTCCCGGTGACGCTGACGATTGCCACCCGGCCCCCGGGCGCCGACGTGGTGGTCGACGGCGAGGCCAAGGGCCAGACGCCGCTGCGCCTGCCCCACAAGAGCGGCGTGCTCCTGCACATGGAGCTGCGCAAGAAGGGCTACGAGCCCTACAGCGAGGATCTGCAGCCGGAGAAAGACCTGAACGTCGACATCAAGCTCGACAAGGAGCAGCGCGGCAAGCGTCCGGGCGGTGGCAAGGTGAGTAAGCCGGGAGGCCGCCCCGCGGGGCCGCCGGGCAAGACCCCGGGCCACCTGCCAAGCGAGCTGCGCGATCCGTTCAAGCGCAAATAGGGTAAGAGCGCAGGCCTGGTAGCGGTAAGTCAGGGCGCGCGAGCAAGAAAGTAAGACAGATCCCGAAATTTTGGACGATTTAAGCCAAAGTCACAGGAAAAATGCCCGGCCGCGCTGCCCGGCAGAGCCGCTGTCCGACCCCTCGGTCCGTCAGTAATGCACTGACGTAACGAACCCGTGGTAACAGTGTTTTCCCTATGATAATCTTTTGGCACAGTGCCGACACCGAACAAACCGGACGACGCCTCTGCGAGGGGCGCTGGACGGCCCGCGCAGCCTGCTGCGGAGCCCGCGCCGGTCTCCGGTTCGGCTGAGCAAGCGCCGGAACCAGCTGCCGTACGCGGTCCGGGCCCGGAAGACTCGGGGGCGCGCGACGCCCGCCTGGCCAACCTCAAGGAGGCGCCGGACCCGTACATCGGCACCATCCTCGGCGAGCGCTACAAGGTCCTCAGCAAGCTCGGGGCGGGCGGCATGGGGGCGGTGTACCTGGCCGAGCACGTGGTCATCGAGCGCAAGGTGGCGATCAAGATCCTGTCGCAGGACTTCGCCCACAAGGCCGACCTCGTGCAGCGCTTCATCCAGGAGGCGCGCGCCGCCGCCCGCATCGGGCACGAGAACATCGTCGAGGTCTACGACTTCGGCGAGACCGCCTCGGGCTCGGTGTTCTTCGCCATGGAGTTCCTCGACGGCTTCGACCTGGCGCAGCTCATCCAGAAGAGCGGCCAGCTGCCGAGCGCCCGCGTCCGCCCGATCGCGCTGCAGATCTGCCGCGCCCTGGCCGCCGCGCACGCCAAGAAGATCGTCCACCGCGATCTGAAGCCCGAGAACATCTACCTCATCGAGCGCGAGGGGCGCACCGACTTCGTCAAGATCCTCGACTTCGGCATCGCCAAGATCAGCACCGTCGAAGAAGGCGGCGGCCGCCTCACCCGCACCGGCATGATCTTCGGCACCCCCGAGTACATGTCGCCCGAGCAGGCGCGCGGCGAGACCCCCGACCACCGCGTCGACATCTACGCCCTGGGCTGCATCCTCTACGAGATGCTCACCGGCAAGGTGCCCTTCCAGTCCGAGACCTTCATGGGCACCCTGACCAAGCACATGTTCGAGCCGCCCGAGCTGCCGAGCCGGCGCTGCCGCGGCTACCTCGCCCCGGACCTGGAGGCGGTGTGCTTGCGGGCGATGGAGAAGGACCGCGATCGCCGCTTCCAGAGCATGGTCGAGGTCGCGCAGGCGCTGGAGAGCGGCGACACCGTGCTGCCGCAGGCGGTGCCGATGGCGCCGATGAGCAGCGACCAGTCGATGCCCGGCTCGGCGATGCAGCCGGGGGGCCTCCTGCCCAATATGAGCCTGGCGCCGGGCATGCCGAACTACCAGCAGCAGCAGCAGCAGCAGCAGCAGCAGCTTCAGGCGCAGATCCAGCAGCAGATCCAGCAGCAGATGCAGATGATGATGCAGCCGGGGATGTACGGGGTGCCGCAGGGCCCCATGCAGACCAGCGGCTCGGGGGCGGTGCAGGCCCCGCTGTCGATCAGCAACTCGGGCCTGGTGCAGTCGCCGATGCAGGGCGGCACGATGTCGGGGCTGCGCTCGGGGGCGATGATGGCGAGCGGGCTGGGGCTGCCGGGCACGTTCAGCAGCACCGCGCCGCCCGCCTACGAGGTGGCGCGCCCGGACACCAGCAGCATGGGGCGGCGGCTGATGTTCATCTTCGCCGGGGCGACCATCGGCGTGGTGATCCTGGTGCTGCTGCTGTGGCCGAGCGCGCAGGATCCCAAGCGCAACCCGGTCCGCCCGGCCACCCCGGGTCCCAGCGAGCCCAAGCCGAACAAGCCGGCCAAGCCGCCGGCGCCCGCGGCGGGCAAGGCGGGGCCGGCGCGGCTCATGATCCGCGGCATTCCGGAGTCGCGGGTGATGCTCGATTTCAAGGACATCGGGACGATCCCGGCAAGCGGCGAGCTCGGCTACGAGGCGGACTCGCCGGGGACCAGCGAGTGGTCGGTGCACCTCAAGGTGGTCAAGGAGGAGTACGCCGACTTCGCCACCCGGCTGATCCTCAAGGCCGGCGACACCTACCCGGTGCAGGCGGAGCAGCCGGGCCAGCCCTCGGCCTCCGACCCGGCCAAGGGCCCGGCCGCCAAGAGCCCGCCGCCGGCCAAGCGCCACGTACCGCCGCCGGCCAAGCCTGCGGCGGCGCCGGTCAAGGCGGCCACACCGCCGCC
>DAOMZC010001029.1:0-2728 GCA_035437965.1 Pseudomonadota bacterium | reverse complement strand
TGCGCGGCGCCGTCGCCCGGGTCGCCACCAGCCACCTCGGCCGCGACCTCGGGGTCTATCAGACCGACCCCTCTAACGTCGCCGGCGACATCTATGATTTCAACCGCACCCAGGGCACGGGCGCGACCCCGGGCGACTACACGCTGTCCCCGGTCCTCACCAAAGCCGGCGGGCGCTGCCACGACGATCAGCCGATGAGCCCCGCCAGCTACATCCTCCGGGTGAAGAGCTAACATGAAGGTCGGGGTTATAGGCACAGGGTATGTGGGGCTGGTCGCCGGGGCGGGGTTTGCCGACTTCGGCAACGACGTGGTCTGCGTGGACATCGACGCGGCGCGCATCGCCGCCCTGCAGGCGGGCGCGATGCCGATCCACGAGCCGGGGCTGGCCGAGCTGGTGCGCGACAACGTAGCCGGCGGGCGGCTCACCTTCAGCACCGATTTCGCGGCGGCGACCGCGGACGCCGAGGTGGTGCTGCTCTGCGTCGGGACGCCGCCGCTCGCCGACGGCAGCGCCGATCTGAGCCAGGTCCTTGCGGCCGCCCGGGCGGTCGGCGCCGCCCTGCACAGCGAGTTCACCGTCGTCGTCAACAAGTCCACCGTCCCGGTCGGCACCGCCGAAGCGGTGCGCGACACCATCGCCGCCGTGACCACCCGCCCGTTCGCGGTGGTCAGCAACCCCGAGTTTCTCAAGGAGGGCAGCGCGATCGAGGACTTCATGCGCCCGATGCGCGTGCTCATCGGCGTCGGGCCGGGCGCCGGTCCGCCGGCCAGCGGCGCCGCGGCGACCGTCGATGAGCGCGCCCGCACCGTCATGCGCCGCCTTTACGCCGCCGTGGTGCGCACCAGCGACCGCATGCTGATCACCGACGCCCGCTCGGCCGAGCTGACCAAGTACGCGTGCAACGCCTACCTGGCGATGCGGGTGTCGTTCATAAACGACGTGGCCGGGCTGTGCGAGCGGGTGGGGGCCGACGTCGAGCTCGTGCGCCGCGGCATGGGCATGGACACCCGCATCGGCCCGCGCTTCCTCTTCCCCGGCATCGGCTACGGCGGCTCGTGCTTCCCCAAGGACACCCGGGCGCTCCTCGCGTGCGCGCGCAGCCACGGCATGGAGCTGCCGCTGGTCGCCGCCACCGAGCGCATCAACGAGCGCCAGAAGCTCCTGCTTCTCGACAAGCTGTGCGCCCACCTCATCGGGGAGGCCGTCGCCGGCCCCGGCGTCCCGACCGCCCGCGATGTCCTGCTGGCCGGCAAGACGGTGGCGATCTGGGGCCTGTCGTTCAAGCCCGAGACCGACGACATCCGCGAGGCCCCGGCGCTGAGCCTGATCGAGCAGCTGGTCGCCCGCGGCGCCCGGGTGCGGGCCAGCGATCCGGTGGCCAACCAGCGCGCCGCCGAGCAGCTGCAGCAGAGCCTGGGCGCCGCCGCCACCGCCGTCACCTTCTTCGACGACGCCTACAAGGCCGCCCAGGGCGCCGACGCCCTCTGCCTGTGCACCGAGTGGCGGCAGTTCCGTCAGCCGAACTTCCGCCGCCTCCGGCGCGAGCTGCGCGGGCTGGTGGTCTTCGACGGCCGCAACATCTGGGACCCGGCGCAGGTGCGTGAGGTCGGACTCACCTACCACGGAATCGGCAGACCCTGAGCCAGGCCCAGACTCTGTAGGAAGAGGCTGGGCGGAATCGCCGGCGCAGCAGACGGAACGGCTTTGGGCTACCATGGGGGCAGCCAGCCCACCTCCGGAGGAAGCATGTTCGTCGTCTGCGTCAAGGTTCAGGTCATTGCCGAGCACGTCGAAGCGTTCATCGCCGCGACGCGGGAAAACGCCCTGGCGACCCGGCAGGAGCCACGGAATGCCCGCTTCGACGTACTGCAGGCCCTCGACGATCCCAGCCACTTCACCCTGTACGAGGTGTACAAGGACGAGGCGGGCTTCAAGGAGCACCAGCAGACTCCCCACTACCTGGCCTGGCGGGCCGCGGTGGCGTCGATGATGAAGAGCCCGCGGGTCGGCGAGAAGCACCGGAGTCTGCTGCCCGAGCCGTGGCAGTAGCGCGGTGGAGTTCACACTTCGCACCGCGGGTCAGATTCTGTTCGGTCGCGGCACCGCGCGCCGGGCCGCCGAGCTGACGGTGCCGCTCGGCCGGCGGGTGTTCCTGGTGACCGGCGGCAAGTCGCTGGAGCGCGGCGGCCACTTGGCCCGCCTGCAGGCCGAGCTGGAGGCGCGCTCGGCAAGCTGGACGCGGTTTGTGATGACCCAGGAGCCCAATGTCGAGCGCATCGACGCCGCGGTGGCGCGCTGCCGCGAGGCGGGCTGCGACGTGGTGCTGGCGATCGGCGGCGGCAGCGTCCTTGATACCGGCAAGGCGGTGGCGGCGCTGGCGAAAAACCCCGGCAGCGTGCTCGAGTACCTGGAGGATGCAGGCCGCGGTGCGCCGCGTCCGCTCGCCCAGGGGGCGCTGCCGGTGGTCGCCATGCCGACGACGTGCGGCAGCGGCTCGGAGACTACGCGCAACAGCGTCGTCCGCATCCCGGAGCTCGCGGTCAAGCGCAGCCTGCGCAGCGATGTCCTCTTGCCGCGCATCGCGATCATCGATCCCGAGCTCGCCCAGGGGGCGCCGCTGCCGGTCGCCGCGGCGGCCGGGCTCGACGCCCTCACCCACCTCCTGGAGGGCTACGTGTCGCGCGGCGCGCAGCCGACCACCGATGCGCTGGCGCTGCGCGGCCTG
>DAOMZC010001028.1:0-2733 GCA_035437965.1 Pseudomonadota bacterium | reverse complement strand
GCGAGCAGCAGAAGGATCTGCGGCCGCGGACGAGCGAGCTCCTGGCCCGCCTGCAGGCCGGGGTGGAGCACGCGCAGAAGCCCGCTGACAATCCAACCGACAAGCCGGCCGACAAGCCGGCCGACAAGCCGGCCGACAAGCCGGCCGAGCCGGCCAAGGACCCGCGCGAGGAAGCGCAGCGGCGCCGCGTCATCGAGGCGGCGCAGCAGGCCATCCCGATCCTGCAGAAGACCACGGGGGCGATGGACCAGGCGGCGAGCGCCCTGCAGGGCGACCAGCTGCCGTCGGCGGCGCAGGCGCAGCTGGAGGCGCTGGCCGGGCTGCTCAAGGCGCTGGAGCGCTTCAGCGGCACCCGCGATCTGATCGAGCTCGCCTACGCCGATCAGACCCAGGTGGTAGCGCTGCTCACCCCCCCGGCCAAGCCGGAGCCGCCGGCCAAGGATGCGCCCAAGCCGGACGCCCAGAATGCAAAAAACGCCCAGGCCGAAGCGCTGAGCAAGCTGACCACGGCGGAGCGGGCGGCGCTGCTGAAAGAGTCGGTCACCCGCAACCTCGATCGGCTGGCGCGCCTCAAGGGGCTGTTCGCCGACGAGCTCGCCGCTTTGCAGGCCCCGGCGGCGCCGCCGGCGGGCAGCCCGGGCGGCGGGGGGGACGACAAAGAGGACAAAGAGAAGCGCGCCGCCGAGAAGCAGCGCTACGAGCTGGCCGAGCAGAAGCGGCAGCTGGCCGAGGCGGCGGTGGGACGCCTCGGCGGCCTCCTCGGCAAGGGCGGCGCGGCGCTGCTGCCGGCGGCAGAGGACGGCCGCAAGCAGCTGGAGGAGCTGCGCCGCCTGTTCTTCACCATCGTCGAGCACTTAAAAGAGCTCCTGCGCAACCAGACCGAGACGCACGACAGCACGAGCTCGGCCCAGGCGAGCCGCAACGAGGCGGAGAAGCAGCGCAAGCTCGGCCCGCTGGCCGCGACGCAGGACGGGCACGCAGCCCTGGCCAAGGCGCTCGCCGAGGCGCTGGCGGCGTAGGCCGATCAGGCGCAGGGCGCCCCGGAGGGCGGCGAGGCGCAGGCCAAGCAGGCGCAGAAGCAGCTGTCCGACGCCGCCGAGGAGGTCCGCAAGGCCCACGCAACGCTGGCCAGCGCGGCGCGGCTGCTCAAGGACGCCGAGAAGCAGGCGCAGGCGATGTCGTTCGATCTGGAGCCGCCGATCGAGCAGCAGAAGCAGGGCATGGGGCACCTGGAGGCGGCGATCCGGATCCTGGAGCCGCCGCAGGAAAACAAGCAGCAGAACCAGAAGCAGAACCAGCAGAATCAGGATCAGCAGATCTCGCAGGAGCAGGCGGCGCGGCGGCTGCAGGCGATCCGCGAGCGGGAGGCAGAGCGCCAGCGAAAGCGGCAGCAGCCGCAGAATCCCGAGCCGGTGGAGAAGGACTGGTAGGCCATGCAACGCGCAAAGCTGCAGCTCCGCTGCGGACTCCTGTTTCTGCTCGGCGTGGTGGGGCTCGTCGGGGCGCCGGGGCGGGCCGCGGCGCAGCAGCTCACCCTGCACCTGGACGCCGACGAGGTGTACGCCAACCTGCCGTTCGTGCTGTCGGTCGCCGCGCAGGGCTTCGACGAGACGCCGCAGCCGACGCTGTCGCCGCTGACCATCGCCAATTGCCGGGTGACGCCGCTCGGGGTGACGCCGAACGTCTCGAGCATGCTGCAGATCATCAACGGCCAGCGCACCGAGTCGCGCAGCGTGACGTTCGTGTACCGCTTCCGGGTCGAGGCGGCCAAGCCCGGCCAGTACGTGGTGCCCGCCCTGACCGCGCAGCAGGGGGCGACCAAGGCGCAGAGCCAGCCGGCGCGCTTCACCGTGCGCGCGGTCGACGACAGCAAGGACATGCAGCTGCGGCTGTCGCTGCCCGACCGGCCGCTGTGGGTCGGCGAGACGGTCGAGGGCTCGCTCGACTGGTACCTGCGGCGTGACGTCGGCAACCGCACCTTCGCGGTGCCGCTTTTCGATCTGGACGACTGGCTCGAGATCGAGGCGCCCGCCGGCGACCCCAAGCTCGCCGGCTTCCACGCCGGCAGCCGTCAGTTCGAGCTGCCCTACAAGCAGGACAAGGCGGCGCTCGACGGCACCGATTACACCCGCTTCCGCTTCCAGTTCCGCCTCACCCCCAGCAAGGCCGGCGTCCTGTCGCCGCCGCCGGCGCGCGTGGTGGCCGAGCTGCGCACCGGCATCGGGCGCGACCCGTTCGGCTTCCAGGTCCCCGAGAGCGCGCTGTTTCAGGCGGTGAGCAAGCCCCTGCGGCTGGAGATTCGGCCGCTGCCGCAGGCCGGGCGGCCGGCGGGCTTCAAGAATGCCGTCGGCAGCTCGTTCGCGCTGGAGGTGCAGGCGGGGCGGACGGTGGTGCGGCTGGGCGATCCGATCGAGCTGCGCATCCTCCTGCGCGGCAACGGTCGGCTCGCCGGCCTGATCCTGCCGGAGCTGTCGGCGATGGGCCTGTCCGAGCAGTACTTCGGCGCCCCGGAGGAGCCGCCGGCGGGCGAGCTTCTCGAAGACGGCAAGGGCAAGCTGTTCCGGGTGACGGTCCGCCTGCGCAGCACCGAGGCGCGCGAGATTCCGGCGCTGTCGCTCGGCTACTTCGATCCCGACAAGGGCAGCTTCCAGATCGTGCACAGCCAGCCGATCGCGCTGTCGGTCAAGGGCTCGGCGGTGGTCGGCGCCGGTGATGTCGTCGGCTCGGCGCCCG
>DAOMZC010001027.1:0-2734 GCA_035437965.1 Pseudomonadota bacterium | reverse complement strand
TGGTCGCGGCGGCGGGGTGCCCCGGCCCCGGCCCCGGGACGGACGGCGTCGGCGCAGCGGGGCCGGGCGCGAGCGAGCCCAGGTTCATCGGTGACATGACGGTGCTGGCGTTGTCGGCGTCGCCAAGCCGCGCGAGGTTCAGCGGGGCGGAGACGGTGCTGGCGTTGTCTTCGAACGCAGGCAGGGCGCGCGAGTGGGCGGTTGACGGTGAGCGCGGGTCGGGCTTATCCATCGTGGTGTCCGGGTCATGCCCAAAAGGGCAGTGCGCCTTCATAGTACACCCGCGACCGCGGGCCGGGCACTTCGCGACGGAGAGCTGCTTTGACTTAGGGAGTCAGGCGCTCGAGCATGCGGGGGAACGGGATGGTCTCGCGGACGTGGTGCAGGCCGCAGATCCAGCCGACCGCGCGCTCGATACCCATGCCGAAGCCGGAGTGCGGCACCGAGCCGTAGCGGCGCAGGTCGAGGTACCACTCGAACGCGCTCGGCGGCAGGCCGTGGTGCTGGATCTGGGCCTCCAGCGTCTTCAGGTCGTCCTCGCGCTGGCCGCCGCCGATGATCTCGCCGGCTCCTTCGGGGGCGATGACGTCGACGCACAGCGCCAGCCGCGGGTCGCTCGGGTCGACCTTGGCGTAGAATGCCTTCACCTCGCGCGGGTAGCGGTGGATCATGACGGGGCGGTCGAACTGCTCGCTGATCAGGGTCTCCTCGTCGCCGCCGAAGTCGTCGCCGAACTTGGCCTCCTTGCCACCCTTGACCAGGATCTCCAGCGCCTCTTCATAGCGGATGCGCGGGAAGGGCTTCTTGACCACCTCCAGCTTGCTGAGGTCGCGCTCCAGCGCCTCGAGCTCGGGCCGGCGGTTCTTGAGCACCCGCTGCACGACCTCGCACAGGAAATCCTCGGCCAGATCCATGTCGCCGGCGAGGTCGAGGTAGGCGACCTCGGGCTCGACCATCCAGAACTCGGTGAGGTGGCGGCGGGTCTTGGACTTCTCGGCGCGGAAGGTCGGGCCGAAGCAGTAGACCCGGCCGAGCGCCATCGCCGCCGCCTCCATGTACAGCTGCCCCGACTGCGTAAGGTACGCCTTGTCGTCGAAGTAGCCGACGGTGAACAGGTTCGTCGTGCCCTCGCAGGCGTTGGGGGTGAAGATCGGCGCGTCGACCAGGGTGAAGCCGCGGCCGTCGAAGTACTGGCGCACGGCGGCGACGACCTCGGCGCGCACGCGCATGATCGCGGCCTGGCGCTTGCTGCGCAGCCACAGGTGGCGGTGGTCCATGAGGAACGCCACCCCGTGCTCCTTGGGAGTGATCGGGTACTCGGCGGTCGGGGTCGCCACCACGGCGAAGTCCTTGACCGACAGCTCGACGCCGATCGGTGACCGCTTGTCCTCGCGGACGACGCCGCGCACGGTCAGCGAGGACTCCTGGGGCAGGTGATCGGCGGCGGTGAACTTCGCCTCGTCGACATCGCCCTTGAAGAGGACCGCCTGGACGATGCCGCTGCCGTCGCGGATCTGAAGGAAGTGCAGCTTGCCCTTGGAGCTGCGGTTGTACAGCCAGCCGCGGACCTCGACCTCCTCGCCGATGTGGGAGCGCAGCTCATCGACGTAGACCGTGGGCGGGGCTTTGGGGGCAGCGGGGCTCGGGCTTTTGGTAGGATCGGCGGCAGTCATGGAGGTGCTCTCTCTTTAGATTAGGGATGAAACCGCGGCGCCCTGCAGACTACCATAACTGCCGCTGCCGCCCGCTCGCCGCCTTCCGCCACTTGTCGCCACTTGTCGCCACTTTTTGGGGGGATTGCCTTGCCGCGCCAGTTCGCTACGATGAGCCAGGAGCCCTAATTGCCCGAGATCCGGCCCGAGTTTGGCGAGTTCGTCGCCGCGCAGTGGACGCGCACGGTTCTGTGTCGGCTGCTACGCGACTACCTGGAGGTCGTGCGACCGGTGCCGGGTCCGGTGCGCGTCGGCACCGACCTGGCGTTCTATTACGATCCGGCCGACCGGCTGGCCCGCGTCACCCCGGACCTGTACGTCGTCGAGGGCATCGGCCCGGAGGAGCAGCTGCGCAGCTTCCGCACCTGGGAGCGCGGGCGGGTGCCGGAGCTGGTGGTGCACCTCATCGACGCGCCGATCGTGCCCGAGGACGGGCTGATGATGCACTTTTACCGCCTCGGGGCGAGCGACGTGGTGCTTTACGACCCGCTGTGGTTCTTGCAGGGGACGGGCGGGGCGGCCCCCAAGGGGCGGCGCCTTTTGTGGCACTACCGCCGCAAGCCGCGCGGGGACGGGATGCAGCTGCAGCCGCTGGCGCACCCGGGGCGGGTGGCGCTGCCGCGCTACGGGCTGTGGCTGTGCCACCGCGGCGGCGCCGACCTGCGCGTGTACGCCGGCGGACCGGAGAGCTTCCCGGCGGAGGCCGCGTGCTGGCAGCTGCCCGAGGAGCGGCTGCTCGGGCGACCGGCGTAGCGGCGCGCCGCCTGGACGATCCGACCCCCGTCCATCCAGGCCGTCAATTAAAGATCTAAAGATCGGGTCGGGAGCGGGGGCGGGCGTGTAGACTGCGCCCGATGGACGGCGTCTTTGTGGTCGATAAGCAGGCGGGGCTGACCTCGTTCGATGTGGTGGCGCGGGTGCGGCGGGCGACCCGGCAGCGGCGGGTCGGGCACGCCGGCACCCTGGACCCGATGGCGACCGGGGTGCTGATCAGGGCGCCGCCGCCCGGACCACCGCTGCGG
>DAOMZC010001026.1:0-2734 GCA_035437965.1 Pseudomonadota bacterium | reverse complement strand
GGAGGCGGGGCCATGGCTGTGCTTCATAACACGGGCGGCGGGCGGCGGTCGCTCGCGACTCGGGGCGCGGGTTTGCGGTAAAGCAGACCGGCCGCTGCGGGCGGGCGCCATGCAGGCGCCTTGGCGAGCACGGTCAGGGAGGTGCTGATGTCGATCAAAGATGCAGTTCGCGGGCGCTGGGGCTCGGCGGCGGCGGGGGCGGGCCTGCTCGCGCTCCTTTTATACGGGCGCACGGCGGCCGGCGGCGATCCGGGGCACGAGCAGGGGGAAAACGACGTGCCCTCGGGGACGATGGCGTTCTTTGTCGATGCGCAGCTGTGCCCGCCCGGCTGGCGCCCGGCCACCGAGGCCCGCGGCCGCCTGGTGGTCGCCGTCACCACCGGCGACACGGTGGGCAAGCAGGTCGGCACCGAGCTGCAGAACGAAGAAGACCGGACGCACGCCCACCCGTTCACCGCATCGGTCGAGCTGCCCTACAAGCCCCTGGCGTCGCTCAACGGCAGCAACCGCCAGGGCGCGGCGGCCGGCAAGTACACCAGCAGCGGCGTCAGCGAGGCGGTGCCCTCGGGGCTGCCGTTCATCCAGCTGCTCGCCTGTGTGAAGCCATGAGGGCGCGCGCCGCGCAGCGCTGGACGCTCGGGTCGCTCGCGCTGCTCACCCTGGCCGGTCTGCAGTCGCCGGGGTGCTCGGAGCCGAGCCCCGTAGGGTCCAGCGGGACGCCGCCAGCCGATGCCAGCGCCCAGGTGGGCCGCGACGCGGGGACGGACCTGGCGGCGGCAGTGGGAGACTCGCTGCCGACCGGGGCGATCTCGCTGTTCAACCGCAAGGGCTGCCCGGCCGGCTGGGAGCCGCTCGGCGCCGCCGCCGGTCGGACGCTCATCCCCACCACCGGCGACAGCAAGCCGGGCGCGACCCGCGGCCAGCCGCTGGAGGACGGCGAGGACCGCAAGCACTCGCACACCCTGCCCGTCACCCTGAACCTGCCCGCGGTCACCTACGCCGGAGTCGTCGGCGAGGCGAACCACGAGGTGGCGCGCGCCAGCAGCACGCCGATGACCGTGGTCGGGGACAAGGCGAGCACCGGCCTGCCCTACGTCCAGCTGCTCGTCTGCCAGAAGCAGGCGGCGCCCGACCTGGGGCAGCGCCCGGCGCCCACCGGCACCCTGATGTTCTTTCAGACCGCCGCCTGCCCGGACGGCTGGGCCCAGGCGGGCAGCACCCAGGGGCGCGTCCTCATCGGGCTGCCCGAGGACGGCACGCCCGGCCAGAAGTTCGGCGGCGCGGCGCTGGCCGCGGACGAGAAGCGCACCCACCACCACGCGCTGTCCGGCAAGCTCAAGACCAGCTCACACGGGATCGCCCTGCTCAGCGGCGGCGCGGCGGGCGGCTACGCCAAGGACGGCGAGCACCCCTACGACGGAAAATCTGAAGAAGAGGAGGCGCAGCTGCCCTACCTGCAGCTCTTGCAGTGCCAGAAGCTGTAAGCGGCGGCCTACTTGCCCTTCTTGGCGGGGACGCGCTTGATCGGGTTGTGGATGTCGAACTTGGGCAGGCGGTTGGCGTCGCAGTTGGGGCCAAAGCCGTTGGCGTCGAAGCGGTAGGTCAGCGAGCCGCTCTTGCCGCTGGCGCTGGCCGCGACCTTCAGGTCGTGCTCCTGGGCGCGCGCCGGTGAGCAGTAGGAAAGGAGGTAGAAGCTCTTGGTGAACGCCTCGACGCGCTCGGCGATGGCGTCGAACGCCTTGGCGAGCACCGTCGGGTCCTTGGTCAAAAACGAGCCGCGGCGGCCGATGTTGCGCAGCTCGCCGGAGTCAATCTCGGTGCCGACGCCGATGACGTACAGGCTGACGTCGCGCTCGACCGCATCGTCGAGCGCCTTGTCGAGCTCCGGCCGCTGCACCCGCCGGGCGCGATCGGTGCCGTCGGTGAACACCACCAGCGAGCCGAACCGCAGCGGCGTCGGGGCGCTCTGCAGGGTCTTGTCCAGGACCTTGAGCCCCTCGATGACCGCGCCGTTCAGGTTGGTCGACGGGTCGCGGGTGCGCACGGTGCCCAGGCGCTCGGCGGCGCTGCTTACCTGGCCGCCGCCTTCGGAGAAGCCGGTGATCTGGAAGATCTCCTTGCTGCCGTCGAAGCCATAGACGGCGACGCGCTGCAGCTGGCCGACGCGGTTGGCGAAGCCCTGCACCGCGGGCTTTAGCTGCTCCAGCGCCCCGGACTCCGAGATGCTGCCCGACAGGTCGACCAGGAGCAGCGTGTAGTGCACCGCCGCCACCTCGGGGTTGAGGATCGTCTGCTTGGACTCGAACACCGAGACCAGGCCCCCGTCCTCATAGATCTTGAACTTGTCCGAAGAGAGGTTCGGGACCGGGTTGCCGCCGCTGTCGGTCAGTGAGAAGTACACCGCGACCTGGCTCGGCTTGGTCACCGAGGCGTTGTAAAGGGTCAGCTTCAGGCAGCCGGAGCTCAGCCCGGCAAGCAGCAGGGCACACAGCATCTTCAGCACAGGCAGGGTCCGCGGGGTCATAAGATACCTCAGGTCGTCTCGTCCGACTCATCGTACTGAACTTCCGGACCGCCGAGAAGCGAAAGCACTGTGGGCTTTTTGCCGCGCTTCTGGGCGAAGGTCCGGCGGACCGCGCGGGCGACGGCCGCGACGGTCTCGGCGTCCACGGTGGGAGGGGGGCGCACCGCGGCGGCGGTGTACGCGGCCGGCGCGGCGGAATAGGGGGCGGGC
>DAOMZC010001025.1:0-2739 GCA_035437965.1 Pseudomonadota bacterium | reverse complement strand
CGGGCTGGTGCAGGCAGACCGTGTTCCGGTAGGCGACTCCGTTGAGCAGGAACGGCTCGGGGAGCTTGACGATGACGGCCTCCTCTTTCTGCGTCGGGTGTTCTACCGGGTCCGCGGCTGCATGGGCCGGGCTGTCGGCTGGCGGGCCGGGGGGGGCCTTGGCCGGCGCCTGCTCGGCTGCCGGCGCTGGCTCGGGCGGCTTGGCCGGCTGCGGCAGTGCCTTCGGTCGGGGAAACAGCGTCGGCCGCCCGACCAGCGTCCGCGGCGTCGGCGCGGTCAGGTTGACCCCCAGCTGGCGCAGAGTCTGGGCGATGTTCTTGCGCTGCAGGTAACGCCCCTCTTGGGACAGGACGAAGCGCTCGAGCTGCTCGGCCAGCGCCGCGGCGGTGGGCGGCCGCCGCTCGGGCTCGCGGGCCAGCGCGCTGGTGATGATCTGGGCGAGCGCCTCCGGAATTCCGGTGAGCGGCGGCAGCGGCTCGGAGATCACCGCGGCCATGGTGGCATAGTCGTGATCGCGCAAAAATAGCGGCCTGCCCAGGCACAGCTCGTACAAGATGATCCCGGCCGCGAAGACGTCGGAGCGCCGATCCAGGGTCTTGGGACGCTGAATCTGCTCGGGCGAAGCATAGGCGGGCTTGCCGACGAACTGCCCGGTCGTCGACCGGTAGCAGCGCCCGATGGCGCGGGCGACTCCGAAGTCGATGAGCTTTACGTCCCCATCGGGCGAGCAGACGATGTTGGTAGGCGTAAAGTCCCGATGGACGATTCCCAGCGAGCGCCCGCCGGCGTCCTTGGCCTCATGGGCGGCGTGCAGTCCAAGCAGGGCCTGGCTGAGGAGCGCCGCCGCCAGCTCGGCAGGACAGCAGCGGCGGAGACGGACCAGCTGGCGCTGGATGCTGCCCAGGTTGACCCCGCGCAGGTACTCCATGGCAATGTAGTGCGAGCCCTGGTAGCAGCCGGCGCGGAAGATGTTCACCACATTGGGGTGGCTGATCTGGGAAGCGATGCGCGCCTCCTCCTGCAGCATCGCCTCGGCCTCTTTCTGGTCGATGCTCATCAGCAGGCTGGGCGCGATCAGCTTGAGGACGACCAGGCGACTCAGCCCGGTGGTCTCCTGGGCGACGAACACGGTCGCCATTCCCCCTTCGCCGAGCCGGCCGGTCACCAGGTAGTCGGCAAACGGGATGACATCGCCGATGCGGATCCGGCACACCGGGCCCTGGGGCCCCAGCGAGATCTCCGTAGGCTGCGCCGAGACCTCCAGGGCCAGCTCGCTCAGCCGCCGCGGCTCTACGGGTTCATCACTGCGCGGCGCCCCCGGGCTGTGGCTGGGGTCAGCTGGCTGATTCAGGGGCAGGCTATAAACCCCATTGCGACTTTCCGCATCGCGCAGCAGATATCCGCTTTCGCTGCGTACAAGCTCTGCGTGCAGTGAAGAGACGATGCGATCTTCCGCGCCAAAGTGGATATCGCAGGATTCCCCGCGACCAAACGTTACCCGCTGCGGGTAGACGAACGCGCGCTGCTCGCGCGGCTCGGTTACGCCGGCGGCGCGGACCTCGATCTGGACGATCCAGCGTGCCTCCCGGTCGGCGGCCGGCTCGCGCTGCAAACGCTGGCTCAGATCGGTCAGCGGCTCCGCAGCGGGGACGAGCTCTGGCTGCCGATCGGCTTGCGCATCGTCCCCCGAACTGGGGTTAATACCAGGCTCTGGTTTCTCAGCGTCCAGCATGTCAGCGGATGTATGTTCAGCGGACGGCGCGAGCTCGCGCGGGTTGGGAAGGACGCTCGGGACAAGTTGCGGTCGCATCGCCATGAATCCAGACTCGCCAGCTGTAAGGCCAGCTAGCGGGGCCGGCCGCCGGCAGGCAGCCAGCGGCAACACTTTGCATGCGACATGCCGACCGCGATCGGTAGCTTCCCCAAGTCCTCCTGGCTACCACTCCCCGTCCGCCGCGGCCGTCGGGGGCGGCGGAGACTTCGGAGCGCGAAATTTGGTCCCCCCCATACTCTCAATATGCAAGTCGGAACTGAAGTTTGAAACTGTTTCGGGAATTCCGTTGACAACTACGTACGCGGTTCTGAGAATCAGTAGTGATTGTGACTGTAGGGACTCATAGCAGTCCCTAGATCGGCCCCCGGGAGCCAAGATCGGGGGCCGTAGAAAGCCGATCGTGCACTCCATATTAGAGAGGGGGAGGCCTTGCTCATGTCGGGAACACTGCGCACAAGCATCTGCGAACGGACTCAATTTGCAGCCGGATCGGTCATCGCCGATCGCTATGTCCTCACGTCGCTCATCGGGGCCGGAGGATATGGCGAGGTGTGGTACGCTAAAGACGCCTCGCGCAACTGGTGCTCGGTGGCGCTCAAGCTGCTCCGCCCCAATTCCTGCAGCGCGGTGGCCCAGGGGCGGTTCGAGAGCGAGATGCAGGCGCTGGTGCTCTTGCGGTCGCACCTGCACATTGTCAAGCTGCTCGATCATGGCATCCATGACGGCCAGCGCTACATGGTGATGGAGTACCTAAGCGGCGGCCCGCTGGCCCGCTGGCTGAACGAGCGCAAAAAGGCGCGGCGCCTGCCAGCGCTCCGTCAGGTCTGGCGATGGTTCGATCAGGTCTGCCAGGCGCTCGGGGCGGCTCACCTTCTGGTCGAGCCGGGTCCGATCATCCATCGGGATATCAACCCAAACAACATCGTGCTCGCGCCGGTGCCCGGTGGGGAGTGCATCGTGAAGGT
>DAOMZC010001024.1:0-2740 GCA_035437965.1 Pseudomonadota bacterium | reverse complement strand
GAGAGGTGGGGGTGGCCGCGCACGGCCAGGCGGTAGGGCAGAAGGGCGTCGGCCGGGGCGTACTCGACGCGGATGCGCGGGCCGCAGGCGACCCCGGCGCCGGTGAACGCGGCCCCGGGGGGCAGCCACAGCCGATCGTCGGCGCCCAGCGAGTCGGCCGGTGCGCCGGCGGACGGCGCTGCAGCGACAGCGGACTGCCCAGCTGCCGTGGGGTGGCCCCACAGCGTGCAGCCGTTGTGCCGGCGGTCGATGGCCAGCGCCGCGCACAGCCGGGCCGGCCCGCGGCAGCTCTTGGGCGGGAGCGGCTCCTCGGGGGCGAGCGCGCGAATCAGGATCGCCCCGACCTCCCCGGGGGGATGGGCGACGACGTTGAAGCAGGTGTGCAGGCCGTAGATGAGGTACACGTAGGCGCGCCCGGCCGGTCCGAACATCACCGCCGAGCGGGGCGTCGGCAACAGCACGCCGCCGCGGCGCTGCAGCTTGGCGTGGCTGGCCTGGTCGCCCGGCCCGAGGTAGGCCTCCACCTCGACGATGCGACCGGCGCGCAGCTCGCCGTCGGGCAGGCGGTGGCAGAGCCGCGCTCCCAGCAGCTCGCGCGCCACGACCAGCGTCGGCCGGGCGTAGAACTCCTCGGCCAGGGCGTTAAGCGCCCACAAGCTCGACCAGGACGCCGCCGAGCGCACGCGGGTGCAAGAAGGCGACGCGGTGGCCGCGCGCTCCGGGCCGGGCGCGCCGGTCGAGGAGCTCGACCCCGCGCTCCGCCAGCTCATCGAGCGCGGCATCGAGCTCGTCCACCGCGAAGGCGATGTGGTGCAGGCCGCCGCGCTTGTCGAGGAACTTCTCCAGCCCGGCGTTCTGGCCGCGCGGGCTCGGCGCGATGAGCTCCACGCACGCCTCCCCCTGGGCCGGCGTCAAAAGGAACGCCGCGTCGGTAAGCTGCGACGGCACGTACTCCCGCGGGCCGCCAAGAAGCCCGAGCACGGCCTGCCACTTCTCAAGCGCCGGCGCGAGCTCCGGCACGCACACGGCAATATGATCAATGCGCACGATCTTCATCTGGCCACCTCTGCCGCGCGGCGCTACCCGGGGTAACCTGGCTGGGTCGTCCTGAAGAGGCCGTCCTGAAGAGGCCGCCCCGAAGAGGCCGCCATAGCTGGGCCGCGCCGCCGCGTTGTGGGCTATCATGTAGACCATGTCTGCGCGGCTGTCTATTTCCACCGAGGAGGGGGTGGTCCTGGATCTGCGGCTCGGCGGTCAGCCCGTCCGCATCGGGCGGGCCAAGGACAACACCGTCAAGAGCGAGGACCGGCGGACCTCGCGCCAGCACGCCCTCGTGCGCCGGCTGACCGACGGGAACTACCAGATCGAGGACGCCGGCTCGAGCTACGGCACGATGCTCAACGGCCGGCTCATCAAGCAGGAGCTGCTCAAGCACCAGGACATGGTCCGCTGCGGCGGCCTGACCCTGCAGTTCCTGAACGATCCGGGCCACGACGACGAGGTCGATCAGAGCCTGATGAGCGCGACGATGCAGGGGCTTACCGAGGCGCGGGCGCAGATCCGCCGCCTCATCGAGGAGCAGGCGGTGCTGCGCGGCGAGGTCGGCATCGCCCAGCAGGCCGAGGATCGCGCCAAGCGCCTGCGCGACGAGGCCCAGGACGAGACCGAGAACCTGCACAAGCTGCTCGCCAGCCTGCGCGCCGACAAGGAAGCGCTGCAGCAGCGGGTCGAGGAGATGGGCCGCGAGCTGCGCGAGCTCCTGTCGGTGCGCAGCGACGCCGCCGGCGAGGTCGAGGCGGTGCAGAAGCAGCTCACCGAGCTGCAAAAGGCCAGCGAGCGCC
Organism: Pseudomonadota bacterium; assembly: GCA_035437965.1. GTDB lineage: Bacteria > Myxococcota_A > Polyangia > Palsa-1104 > JAEUJZ01 > CALFML01. Next base: position 899 of record DAOMZC010001024.1, on the reverse strand, counting down.
AGCTGCAGCGGATCGCCGTCCTCGAGGAGCGCGACGCCAGCCACAGCGTCACCGAGGTGACCCTCAAAAAAGAGGCGGATCGGCTCGCCGAGCAGGTAAAAAAGCGCGAGCAGCGCGAGGTCGAGCTGTCGGCCGCCCTCAAGCCCGCCCTGCTGCGCATCGCCGAGCTCTCGCGCGAGCTGGAGCAGACCCGCATCCAGCTCGCCAAGGCCGAGATCGAGCTCGGTGACCTGCGGCGCGGCGGACCCGGCCGCTAGACCGGCCGCGCGGGTCCGGTAAGCTCGTCAGCGACGGGATTACCGGCCCTCTAGAGTTGCGGCGGCGGCTCGGTTACCATTTATAACCATGCCAGCCGTAGGTCAAATGGGTCCCGACTTCGCCCTGTTCAACCAAGACGATCACGTCATTCCGCTCAGCCGCGCGCTGAACAATGCCGAGCAGGTCGTCGTGTACTTCTTCCCCCAGCCCGGCGCGCCCGGATGCACGATCGAGGCCACCGGCTTCCGTGACATCATGCCCCACCTGCAGGCGCGCAATGTGCGGCTCATCGGGGTGACCACCGGCCCGCAGCAGGAGCTGCGGACGTTCGCCAAGGCCAACAACCTGAACTTCGACGTGGTGTGGGACGGCGATCAGCGCACCTCTTCCGAGTGGGGCGCCCTGCGCGGCGAGCACGCCGCCCGCATGACCTTCATCCTGAACTACAAGGGCGTGGTCACCCACGCGTGGCCGCGGGTCAACGTCTACACCCACGCCGCCGAGGTGCTCGCCGCCCTCGGGGGCCCTGTGGAAGCCGGCGCCGCGCCCGCCGCCGAGCAAGCCGCGCCCGCCGCCGCTTCACCCGCCGCGCCCGTCGCGCAAGCCGCAAGCGATCCCGAATTGCCCGCCGGCACGACCAT
>DAOMZC010001023.1:0-2746 GCA_035437965.1 Pseudomonadota bacterium | reverse complement strand
CTCATCGAGCGCGCGCGTCTGCCCGTGCACCGCGCTCTGATCCGCCGCCAGCCCCTTGAGCACCGTCACCGGATCCTGCAGCTGCTCCAGCGCCCGCTTGAGCTGCGTGACCGCCGTATCCGCCTGGCGGTGCGCCTTGTCGCCCTGCAGCCGGCGGCACAGCCGCGCCACATCGGCCATGGTGCCGCGGCCGAGGTTCAGGTAGTGCTCCAGGTTCTGCAGCTGCACGAGCTTGCCGCGGTCCTCGGCGGAGCGCTGCGGCTCGGGGCGCTGCGAGATCTGATCGCGCTGCTCGCCGGCCAGGTCGAGGATCGCCCCCGCGTCGGACAGCAGGGTGCGCTGGAACGTCGCGGTGTCCTCGAACTCGCCCTGGAAGTTGAGCGGCTCGGCGGCGGTGCCGGCCTGGTTGACGCGCGCCAAGAGGGCGCGGATGCGGTCGCGCAAGGTCCGCTCGTCGGCGATGACGCGCCCCAGGCGCGCCTCCAGGGTGTTCTGGCCCTTGCTCAGCTGATCCGCCAGCTGCTGGATGCGGCGCAGCACCAGCTCCAGGTTGTGGCGGGCGTCGGGATCCTCGGGACGGCCGTGCACGGCGTCGCGGAACCAGGCGGCGCTCTGCTGCAGGGCGGCCAGGGCGTCCTGCGGCTTTTCCTTGGCCAGCCCGTCGGCCTTCTGGGCGTAGGTGAGTGCCAGGTTGAAGGCGGCGCGGTAGCGGACCTCGGCGTCGGCCTCGGACTGGTCGCGCGCGGCGAGGAAGTTCTTCTCGGCCGCCGCCAGATCGTGGGCCTGGTAGGCGGCGCGCCCCTGGTTGTAGCTCCGGCGCGGCGGCTCGGGCTTCTCGGGCGCCGCAGCGGGCGTTGCTGTTGGCGAGGTTGGCGCCGCCGAGGTTGCCGGTGCCGGCGCGGCCGTCGCGGTTGCCGGCGGTGGCGTCGCGGCTGCCGGTGCCGCCGCGTTCTGGGCAGCGGCGAGCGTCGCGGCGCCGCAGCACAGCACGAGCAGGCAAGCCGTCGCTCCGCCCAGCTTCAATCGGTTCACGGCTCCCTCCCTTCTTCACTGTCGGACAGGCCGGACAGAGAAGAAACGCTCGTGCCGCGGCCGACCCGGACCGCGCCGATGAGGGCGAGCAGGGTGATGAGGATCAGCCAGGGGTAGTGCTCCCTGGGCACCGCGCGCACCGAGGCGTTCTTCTGCTCGCGCACCAGCGGCTGGATATGTTCGCGGATGATCGACTCCAGATCCAGCGCCGCCACCCCGGCGGGAATGTAGGCGCCCTCGGTGGCCACCGCGATGTCGCGCAGCATCTTGCCGTCCAGCCGCGAGCGCGCCACCTTGCCCTCGCGATCGACGAGGAAGCTGCGCGCGCCGGTCTTGGGATCGGTCAGCATGATCTCGCTGCCGCGCTCGTCGCCAAAGCCGATGGCGACCACCCGGACGCCCGCCTTGCGCACCTCCTTGGCCGCCTCGACCGGATAGGAGTTTTCCAGATCTTCACCGTCGGTGATAAGCAGGATGAGGCGGGCCCCGCCGGGCGGCCCGAACGCCTCCAGGGCGCCGCGCAGGCCGTCGCCGATGCGGGTGCCGCCGCGGCCGATGCTGCGGGTGTCGGTGCGCTCCAGCACGACGCGGAAGAACCCATAGTCCGGGGTGAGCGGGCACAGGACCTGGGCCCGGCCGGCGAACGCCACCAGCCCCACGCGGTGGCCTTTGAGCTTGCTCAGAAGGTCGAGCACCTCCGCCTTGGCGCGCTGCAGCCGGCTCGGCGCTGCGTCTTCGGCCAGCATGCTGCGCGAGACATCCAGCACCACCATGAGATCGGCCGCGACCTGGGTGCTCGACACGGTCTCCAGCTCCCCGGGAGTCTGCGGCCGCAGCATCGCCACCGAGCCGGCGCCGAAGGCCAGAAGCAGCAGCCCGAGCCGCAGCAGCCGGCGTCCGCGCGGCAGCCGACGCGCCAGGCGCAGCTGCATGAGCGGCGAGATGAACCGCGCGAGCTGCCCCGACTGGCGCAGCTCGAGATAGGCCAGAAGCCCCCACAGCGCCACCGCGACAAACGGCAGCTGCGCGAGCTCCGGGTGGCCGAAGCTCAGCCCGCCCGCCAGCGCCAGGGTAAGCGTCGTCGCCACCATGGTCAGGGCAGCCTCCGCAGCAGCGTCGCCGACAGGAGGAAGCTCAGCGCGGCGAGCACGAGCCCCAGGCCAAGCGCGTGCCGGTAGTACTCGTGGTACTGGCGGTAGCGCTGCTCGACGAACTCGCTGCGCGCCAGGGAGTCGATCTCGCGGTAGACCCGCTCCAGGGCCTCGGCGTCGGTCGCCCGGTAGTAGCGGCCGCCGGTCTTGTCGGCGATCGTCTGCAGCATCTTCTCGTCGATCTCGACCGGCATGCGCTGCAGGAACGACCGCCCGAACGGATCGCTCACCCGCACCGGCGCCATGCCGTTGGTGCCGGCGCCCACCGTGAACACCTTGGCGCCGATGGTCGCCGCCAGCTCGGCGGCCTGCTGCGGCGAGGTCTCGCCGCGGTTGTTGACGCCGTCGGTCAGGAGGATCGCCACCTTGGACTTGGCGGTGGACTCGCGCAGCCGCTCCAGGGCCAGGCCGAGGCCGTCGCCGATCGCGGTGCCGTCCTCTTCGGCCTTGGTCGCCAGCTGCAGCTGGCTGGCGGCGAGCAGCAGGTTCTCGTGGTCCAGGGTCAGCGGGCAGCGGGTGTCGGCGTAGCCGGCGAAGCTGACGATGCCGATTAGATCATCGGG
>DAOMZC010001022.1:0-2749 GCA_035437965.1 Pseudomonadota bacterium | reverse complement strand
CTCGCCGACAAGCAGGCGGTGGAGCGGCGCGAGCACGAGGCGCAGCAGGCGGCGCAGCAGGCCGCCCTGCTCCTGGACGGGGCGCTGCAGGAGCGCGAGGCGCTGCTGGCGGAGAAGCAGGCGGCGCAGGCCCAGCTCGGCGAGCAGCGGCAGCGCGAGGCGCAGCTGCTGGAACAGCAAGCGGCGCAGCAGGCGGCGCAGCAGGCCGACCGGCAGGCGCTGGAGCGGCGCGAGCAAGAGGCGCAGCAGGCAGCGCAGAAGGCCCAGGAGCAGCTCGCGGCCGAGCGGCGCGAGCGTGAGGCGCAGACCGCCGAGTGGAACGCGGTCGTACAGCACGACCGCGAGCGCTTCGCGGCCGAAAAGGCGGCGACCGTGCAGTACGAGCGCGAGCAGTTCGCGGCCGAGCGGGCGGCGATCGAGCAGCGCCAGGCGCAGGCGTGGGCGCAGTTCGAGGCGCAGTACCAGGCCCGCTTCGAAGAGCGGGCGCGCCGGCACGAAGAGGCGCTCGCCCAGCAGCAGCGGGCGCACGACGAAAAGACCCAGGAGCTCGCCGCCCAGATCCAGCAGGCGCTCGCCCAGGCGGCCCAGCTGAGCGCGCAGCGCGACAGCGCCGGCAGCCAGCTCAGCGAGCTGCAGGCGCGGCTTGGCGAGCTGCAGGCCGAGCTCACCGCGGAGAAAGAGCAGCACGGCCAGCTGCTGGCGGCGCTGCACGGGCAGCACCGGCAGGCGCTGACCCAGCTGCAGGCCGAGCACGCGCAGGCCGTCGCACAGCTGCAGGCCGAGCGCGCCCAGGCGGTGAGCCAGCGGTCTGCCGAGGCCGCCGCCGAGCTCGCCCGCGCCGTCGAGCAGGTGCGCAGCGAGGCCGCCCAGCAGCGCGAGGCGGCGCTGACCGAGGCGCTGCGCGAGAAAGAGGCGCAGCTCGGCGAGCTGCGGGCCCACCACCAGGCGGCCAACCGGGCGCTGCGGGCCGAGTACGAAGGCAAGCTGACGCAGCTCGAGCACTCGCTGTCCGAGCAGCGGCAGACCGAGCACGCCCGCCTGTCGCGGGAGATCGATCAGCTCAACCTGCTGCTCACCAGCGAGCGCGAGGGGCTCGGCCAGCAGGTGGCGACGCTGGAGGGCCAGCTCGCCGATCTGCGCGGGCGCTACGCGGCCTCCGAGTCCGCCCTGGCCAGCCTGCGGGTGCGCCACGATGAGTCGGCGGCCGAGCTCCAGCAGCTGCGCGCCGAGCTACGCAGCCACAGCGAGCGCACCGCCGCCCTCGTCCAGCAGCACGAGCAGTCCGAGGAGCGCGTCCAGCGCGCCTACCAGCGCATCGTCGCCGACGAGAACCAGCTCGGCCGAGTGCGCCGCGCGCTCACCATCGCCCTGGCCGTCATCGACGAAGGGCGCGCCGACGGCTCGATAGCCAGCCACGATGGCGTCACCCAGCTCCCCGATAGCAAGCCGAGCTCCTGAGCCGCTACGCCGCCGGCCGAGCGGCGGCATCCCGCCCCTCTCGCCCGGCTACCCTTCGACGAAGTCCTTGCCGGCCTTGATCTTGGCTTCCGGCCCGACCTGGAAATCGGGGACGCCGGCCAGGTCCTTGCGCCCGGTGCGCGACACCAGGCGGCCCATATCCTCCAGCTCCAGCGCGGCGGCGCGGCGCAAAAGACCCATGTGGATCTGCCCCCCGGTCTCGGCGGCGAGGAAGGCGGCGCGCAGGGCGACGTTCTTGATGTAGCCGCCGGAGATCTCGTACTCCTTGGCCAGCGCCTTGAAGTTGATGTTGCGGGCGTGCGGCGCCTTGGACGGCAGCATTGACCGCCACAGCCGCTCGCGCTCGGGCGGCTCGGGGATCTCCATGTGCAGGTGCAGGCTCAAGCGGCGCTGCAGCGCCTCGTCCAGCGACGCCTCTTTGTTGGTCGTCATGACGACCACGCCCGAGTACTGCTCCAGCCGCTGCAAGAGGTAGTTGACCGCCAGGTTGCCGTAGCGGTCGTTGCTGCTCTTGACCTCGGTGCGCTTGGCGAACAGCGAGTCGGCCTCGTCGAACAGCAGCACGGCGTGGGCGCGCTCGGCCTGATCGAAGACGCGGCCCAGCTGCTTCTCGGTCTCACCGACCCACTTGCTGACCACCTGCGCGAGGTCGACCTGGTACACGTCCAGATCGAGCTCCTTGGAGATGATCCCGGCGAGCATCGTCTTGCCGGTGCCCGGCGGCCCCGAGAACAGCGCAATCATCCCCTTGCCGTAGCCCAGGCGCTGCCCGAAGCCCCACTCCGAGTAGACCCGGTGGGCGTACTTGCTGCGGCCGATGAACTCCTTGATGCGGTCGGTGTCCTCCTGCGGCAGCACCAGGTCGTCCCAGCTCGCGCTCACGTGGATGCGGCGCGCCATCTCGCCGAGCTCGTTGCGCAGGCGGCGGTCGATGCCGTTGCGCAGCTCGTCGTGGCTGATGTGGCCGGTCTTGTTGATCTGGGCCAGCTCAATCGCCTCGCGCGCTGTGTCGAGGATCTCGCCCGGGGTCAGGTGGAACGCCCGCGCCGTGACGCTGAGCTGCAGATCCGGGCCGCGCACCGCCGCCGGCAGCCACTGCTCCCACAGGCGCAGCCGCGTCGGCTCGTTGGGGATCGAGACCTCGACCTCCTGCATCGAGTGATCCACCCGCACCCGCGGCGGCTGCATGGCATCGACGCCGAAGATGGTCGGCGAGGGGTAGCCGCTGGCCCGCTTGGCGAGCTCGCGGGCGTTGTCGTTCAGCAGATCG
>DAOMZC010001021.1:0-2749 GCA_035437965.1 Pseudomonadota bacterium | reverse complement strand
CGCTAGCAGAGTTCGCAGCAGCGAGGGGGGCGTCCAGGCGGAACCACATAGCGCATGATGGCTCCGCTCTCGCCGGCCAGCCAGACGTGGGTGGCGTCGCTCGCCCAGCCGGCGGTGAGGGTCGCGGGGCTGCCGACGCTCACGCTCTGCCAGGTGGTGCCGTCGAAGTGGCGCAGGTGGCCGTATCCGGTCGCCCACAGCTCGCGCGGTCCGCTCCTGAAGACCCGGTACAGGGCGCCATCACTGCGCGTGAACGCCTCCGACCACGCCTTGCCGTCGTAGTGCAAGAGGGTGCCGCTATCGCCGGCGGCCCACACGTCGGCCGGGCCGCTGCCCCAGATGGAGTTCAGGGCCTCGGTGGTCTTGCGCGGCGCGGTGGTCCACATGGTGCCGTCGAAGTGCATGAGCAGGCCCTTCTCGCCGGCGGTCCAGATGTCGCGCGGGCCGCTCCCCCAGATGCACAGGAGCCGGCTTGGGACCGCAGCAACGGCGGGGGTAAAGCCGGAGCCGGTGGAGCGCAGGATGAAGCCTTCGCTGGGAAACTCCGGACCGCCGACGATCCAGGTCGTCGCGCCGCTGCTCCACACACCGAGCAGATCGTTGCCGGGCGTGAGCTTGCCGCCTCCGCTGAGCTCGCGCGCCGGTCGACTCGCCGCGATGCCGGCGGGGACGAGGCTCCACTTCTTGCCGTCTCCGTGCAGGATGGTCGCCTGCTCACCGACCGCCCAGACATCGCTCGGGCCGTTGCTCCAGACTGCGAGCAGAGTCCGGGTGGTCCCGCTCACCTGGTTCACCAGGGTCTTGCCGTCAAAGTGCTGGAGCACGCCGCCGCCGCCCACCGTCCAGACATCGCCCTGCGGCGTGGCGTGGACATCGGCGAGGCGGACGGTCTCGGTGCTGTCGTGCGGCAGCTCGAGCCACGAGGTCCCATCGAAGCGCAGCAGCGTCCCTGCGCCGTCCACCGCCCACGCATCAGAAGGAGTGTCGCCGCGGCCGGGACGGGTCCACAGCCCGCGCAAGAGCTCCGTCGAGCCGCTGGGCACGCGGAACCAGGCGCTGCCGTCGTAGTGCAGGATGACTCCGTGCTCGCCGACTGCCCAGACGTCTTTGGCGCTCTTCCCATAAAGCCGCTTCAGGTTGCCGCCCCAGTAGCTGCCGGCATCCGACCAGCGCTGCCCGTCGAAGTGGACAATGGTGCCGGCGCTACCGACCGCCCAGACGTCCTGCGGACCGGTGCCGGTGATGCTGGAGAACGCCGGCTTGTTCGACGCCTGCGGCTTGAGGCGGTCGATCCCGAGGTTGACGCTGGCGAAGCTCGGCTTGGGCGGGACCGCAGGTTGCTGCTTGCCGGCCTTGCCGCGGCTGCCGTGAGCGCTCTTGCCGGCTCGGCCGCTCGGGCCGTCCGGGTCGCCGCTTTTGACCGGCGCCGCGACGGTGAGGTTGAGCATGGAGTGAACCTGGCTCAGCGCCTCATCGAGCTTCTTTTTGACCTCGGGATCGGGGTTCGGCTCGATGCGCAAGTACGCCTCGTAAGCGCTGAGGGCGGCCTTGGCCTCGCCGAGCTTGCGATGAGTGGTGCCGATGTTGATGAGCAGGCGAGGCAGCTGGCGGACCGCGTAGGCGGCTTCGAACTCCTTGAGCGCCTCGGGGTAGCGCTCGGAGAGGTATAGCTGCACCGCGGCCTCATAATGCTGCTGGAAGCTGGCGGCAGCGGGGGCGGCCGCAGGGGAGGGTAGCACGGCGGCTTCAGGAGGCGCGGCCGACGCCGCCGACATGATGAACAGCAGCCCGGACGCGGCCAGCGCGCTACGCAGCGAGCCATGGAAGAGACGCAATTTCAGGACCTCCGCCTGGATCATACTACCGCTTCCTTACTCGTACGTACCGATCCGCAGGGCTTCCCTTGGATCGCGTCAGCGAGTGTGACTCCCAGAGCGGACCTTCAAGTGGATGAGGGTCCCGTAGGTGCCTCCGGCCCACACGTCCTCGGCGCTCGTGCCGGTTACGCTGCCGAAGACCGGCTTGTTCGTCGCCTGCGGCTTGAGCCGCTCGATGCCCAGATCGACGACGGTGAAGCTCGGCTTCAGGGTGCCGGCGTGGGCTCGCTTGCCGCCCCTGCCGCTGCTTCCCGCGCGGTCGTCCTTGCCGCCCTTGGCGTCCTTGCCGGCCGCTGCTGGGGCGGCAGCGACGTTGAGCATGGAGTGAACCTGGCTCAGCGCCTCATCGAGCTTCTTTTTGACCTCGGGATCGGGGTTCGGCTCGATGCGCAAGTACGCCTCGTAAGCGCTGAGGGCGGCCTTGGCCTCGCCGAGCTTGCGATGAGTGGTGCCGATGTTGATGAGCAGGCGAGGCAGCTGGCGGACCGCGTAGGCGGCTTCGAACTCCTTGAGCGCCTCGGGGTAGCGCTCGGAGAGGTATAGCTGCACCGCGGCCTCATAATGCTGCTGGAAGCTGGCGGCAGCGGGGGCGGCCGCAGGGGAGGGTAGCACGGCGGCTTCAGGAGGCGCGGCCGACGCCGCCGACATGATGAACAGCAGCCCGGACGCGGCCAGCGCGCTACGCAGCGAGCCATGGAAGAGACGCAATTTCAGGACCTCCGCCTGGATCATACTACCGCTTCCTTACTCGTACGTACCGATCCGCAGGGCTTCCCTTGGATCGCGTCAGCGAGTGTGACTCCCAGAGCGGACCTTCAAGTGGATAACGACTCCCGCGAGGCAGACCGACCGGCAAACGATCCGCGGCGGTC
>DAOMZC010001020.1:0-2750 GCA_035437965.1 Pseudomonadota bacterium | reverse complement strand
CAGGCGGTGCTCTACCTGCATCGCCCGGCCGGCGACCGCGGCGAGGCGCGCTGGCTGCGCATAGATCAGGGCCCGGGACAAGGTCCGGCGCACGCGGTCCGGCTGCGCCCGGGGCGGTTTCTGCGCTACGAGACGACAGTGGGTGGCCACGGCCTCACCATCGATCTGCCCGACCAGGAGGCCCCGCCCACCGATGATCCCAGCGAGAAGTTCGGCCAGATGCGCAAGGTGCCGCCGATGCAGCTCACGGTGTCGGCGCCGGCCGCCGGGGTGTACTTCGTCCGCGAGCTCATGAGCGGGGCCAAGCCCGACATCAAGGTCATGCCGGTGCCGGTGGGCCTCGCCGCGGTCGGACCGCTCAAGCCGGCCGACCCGGCCGACTGCGACGCCGCTCCCTGAGGGCTGCGACTACCGCGGCTCCCGCGCTCTGCATGTTGGTTGCCGAGGGGGCTTTTACGGCCCACTTATTACTATGACGAATTCGCCGCCCCTGCGTCCCCTGCCCCCGGAAGGCTTCCCCGACCTCGGGGGCGGCCAGGACCTCCTGCTCTACGACGGCGACTGTCGCTTCTGCCGCGCCTCGGCGGGGCGCCTTTTGCGGCTCGCCGGACCCAAGCTGCGCCTGGTCTCGCTGCACGAGCCGGGGCTCCTCGATGCGCTCGCCATCTCGCAGGAGGCGGCGATGCAGGCCATGCACCTGATCACCCCGGAGGGGCGGGTCTTCCGCGGGCTGGAGGCGGCGGTGCAGGCGCTGCGGCACCGGTCGATCGTCGGCGTGCTTGCCAAGGCGTACTACCTGCCGGGCCTGCGCCAGCTCGGCGACCTCGGGTATCGGCTGGTGGCGCGCTACCGCTACGCCATCATGGGCCGGGCGGTGGCCGCCGGTGAGTGCGACGGCGGCAGCTGTCAGCTGCACCTCAAGCAGCACTGAGGCGCCGCGCCCGCCGCCCCTCCCAGCTACAAGGTGAGGCGGCCTTCAGGCAGCTTTGAGGCGGCGAATGAGCTCGCGGATCCGCCGGGAGCCCCCGCCATCGCGGTAGAGGAACTTGATGCCGGCCCCGCTCTCCGAGTGATAGGCCACCCGGCCCGCCAGCGGCACCGGCACCGCGCCGCCCGGCAGCAGCACATCGATCACCACATCCGAGCCGAGCGCCGGCATCGCCCGCTCGGTGCGCAAGAGCGCCCCGCCGAGCGAGACCTCGACCATCTCGCCGGGGTTTGACTCCAGGCTCCCTTCGGTCCGGTACTGCACCGGCACGCTGACCGGCAGCCGGGTGTGCCGCCGCTTGCGCGCCACCACCGCCCCGTCGAGCGCCGCGAGCATGAAGGTGCTCTTGTCCTTCTCCTCGGGCAGGAACGCGACCAGCGCCCCGGCGCGGATGCGCAGCCGCGGCAGCGCCGGGCGCCACGACTTGACCTCGCTGCGCAGCATGACCTTGTTGGGCAGACCCTTGCAGAAGATCTCCACGACCACCTGGTCGCCGCTGTGCAGCGGGGTGGTCGTCGGCACGAACAGCCCCCCGCACGGCAGGTCGCTGCTGTAGGCCTCGTCAAAATCTTCTCGACTGTGAAAGCGGGCTTTCAAGATCTGCATTCCGCGCGGACCATATCACAAAGGTCTCGCCGATCAATTGGTGTCTGTACGGTGTTTGGGAGCCCAGAATCCCGGCCGGCGGCCGAGCGAGGCGACTTAGAACGCGGGCCGATAGACCATGATGTCGGAGGGGAGCGAGCTTGAGCGCCCGGCGGTGACGCCGACCGCCACGCCGGTCACGATGACGACCGCCGCGGCGCCGCCGATCGCCGTCCAGAACCACCACTTTTTGTAGAGCGGCTTGTCGCTTGAGCCGGGTGACTTGGGCGGGCTGGTCTTGTCGGGGGTAGCGGTGGGGACGGCCGTGAGGGCGGGGCCCGGATCGGCGGGCTGCGCCTGGGCCTGGGCCTGCGCCTGGGCGACGTACTTGTCCAGGCGCTGGCGCGTCTCGGCGTCGATGCGCGACTCGGCCTTGGTGTAAAGGTCGTACTGCTCCAGGGCTTCCTTGGGCTTGCCGAGGCGGTGCAGGGTGCGCCCCATGTTGATGAGCAGCCAGGGCATCTGCCGCTGCATGTAGGCCGCCTGGAACTCGGCCAGGGCGGCGTCGAAGCGGCCCTGCTCGAACAGCGCCACCGCCTGCTCGTAGTGACCGCGGCAGACCGGATCGCTCAGGCAGCCGTCGTCGGGGTTCTCGGGGGCGGCGGCGGCGAGGCGCGGCGCGGCGCAGCACAGGGCAAGGGCCAGCAGGCTGGCCAGCTGGAGGAGCCGCTTAGTCGACAATCTTGGGTGCATTGGGAGGCTTGGGCTTGCCGGGGGACGTCGCCGGACCGGCCGGCTTGCTCGGTCCGCGCGGGGTGATCTTGGGGTGCGGCTTGGGCTTGACCGGGGCGACCGGCGTGAGGACCTGGACGGGCAGCTGGGTCTCGAGCATGACCTCGGTGCGGTCGTCCTTGCTCGCGTCGAGCTCGACTTCGCGATCTTGGTAGCCGGGGAATTTCAGGCGCAGGGTGACCCGGCCGCTGCCGATCGGCACGTCGCTCTGCCAGGGGGTGCGGCCCAGCGACTCGCCGTTGGAGGCGCGGATGACCTCGGCCCCGCCCGGCTCGCTGGCCAGCGACCAGTGGACGGTGCGCTTGGGAGGCTTGCTGGCGACCCGGACCGTGGCCGCCCCCGGCGGCTGGTTGTCGCGCAGGCGCAGGGCCAATAGAAGCCCCAC
>DAOMZC010001019.1:0-2751 GCA_035437965.1 Pseudomonadota bacterium | reverse complement strand
CCGGGGAACCGAACGCGGCGGTGATGCTGCTCCGCAGAGCCTGACCGCGCTGCGCGTACCGGGCCGGTGACTTACTTTTGCCCATGCCGAGCCGTGACCTCTGCTTACCACCCTCTTTACTTGGCAAAGTGGCTAATTTCGGGCAAATATTGCCCTATGTCGTCGCATTCCAGCCAGACCCCGAGGGCGCTACCGTCGACCAAACGTAAACTACATGATGCTGTCGATGAGCTGCCCGAAAGTCTCAGCTTGGAGGAGGCGGTCGAGCGTTTGTATCTTGCCTTCAAGCGCAAGCAGTCGGAGGATGCGCAGATGACCCGCGCAGAGCCGCTGCAGCCGCTTCCGGTGCTCGACGGCCGGGTTCCTGAAGGCTGGAAAGATGCCATCTATAGTCCCGACAACTGAGCGTGTTTTCTTTGATGCTGGGCTCTTTATAGGGGCTCTGATGGCGCGGGACCCTCGGCACCAAGAGGCCCGGGGGCTGGTGGAACTAGCTCGAAAGGGCTCTTTCCGAGCGTGCACGACCACCGGCGTTCTCAGCGAAGTCTACGCAGCGCTTACTTGGCAGGGGGCTGAGCCGCAGACGAGTCCGGAAGTGGCCGCGAACTCGGTCGGGTTGCTCATCAACCCACCTTCCGCCATCGAGGTTCTGCAGGAGGACCTAGCGTCGAGCAGGCTGATGCTCGACATGGTGAGGCGCCACCGCCTGACCGCTCGCCGGGTTCACGATGCCCGGCACGCTGCGGCCGCCCTTTGCGCGAACATTCGGCTGGTCTACACGTACGACCTGGAAGACTGGCAGCGCTTCGAGGCTGACGGGCTGCACATCGCGGGGCCAGCGTCCGTCGTGCCCGGCAGCCGCTGATTTAGCCGGCCCAGATTCCGCCTGTCCCCCGCCCTACCTTCATCGGCAAAGGAGACCTTTGCCCATGGACGACGAGACCCTAGACTTCGACGAGCTGGCCGCCGAGCTGCTCAAGGCGCTGCTGCACAACCCGCACGAGACCGCCACCCAGACGCCCGGCCAGCTGGTGGCCAAGGCGTATGCCATCGCCGCCGAGTTTGGCGGCCGCCGCGCGCCGGACAAGCCCGCCGAGCCGGAGCCCCCCCGGGTCGCGCCCGAGCCCGCGCAGAAGAAGCCCGCCCCCTCCGTGTCGAAAAGCTGACACCTCACTCCTCTCCCTCCCCTGGTCAGCGACCTCGACCGCAGCGTCTTACCTGCGGCCGAGGTTGTTGGTCGCGTGAGTGTGTGGGTGAGGGTCTGTTTTTGAGTCAGGATCGGGGTCAGGGTTAGGAGGACGCTCGCCAGCCGGTCTGACAGGGGGTTCGACCAATTCAAAGCGTTTGTGCATCCCTACCTCTCTTGGCGTCGCCGGCCAGCGCGGCCTGCAGCTGGACCCCTTCAGTCAGGAGATCGCCGTTATGGAGACCGTTCAAAAAGTGCTTGTCGTGGCCGCTGCCGCTGTCGGCGGCCTGTTCGCGTTGGCGGCATTGGTCGCCGCCATGACCGCCGCGCCCATTCTGGCCGCAGCTGTGGTGCTCGGGCTGCTGGCCAGCGTGTTCGTTATGAACCCCGACCAGCAGGTCGAGTTCCTATCCTTTGTCCGGCTGATGTGCGGCGAGCCGAGCGCGCCGCGGCTGCGCGAGCAGAGCCCGTACGCCGCGGTGTGGCGAGCCGCCGGCGTCGGATCGTACAGCGCGGCCGACTATCACCCGGCCTCGCCAGAGCCCAAGGTCAGCCCCTACGAAGCCCGCGCCGAGGGCGATGAGAAACACGACGCGCCCCCGCTGGAGCTGCGCGAGCACGGGCTGTCCAAGCCCATCAGCGCAGAGGCTTTGCTCGCAGCCTACGCCGAGCTCGGGGACAGCCCCGACAATCTCAAAAATTAGCGCGTGGGTAGTCGGGGCGCCTCCCTACCCTGTAGGGCATGAGCAGGGCCGTTGAGAACTCTTTCTCCCGTTCCGAGGTCCTGCAGGACCTGGCTACCCTGACCGAGCTGCGCAACCAGGCCGCAGCCGCAGCCCCCGACCAGCCGCGCCGGAAGGCCGCCTATAAAGCCGCTGTTCAGCGGTTCGCCGAGCGCCACCGGGGCTTGGCCTACGACCTGGCGCGACGGTACAACCGCCACAACATCAGCAGCCACGACCTCAAGCAGACCGCCATGCTCGGCCTGCTTGAGGCCGTCGCACGTTGGGAGCCTGAGCGGGCGACGCCGAGCAGCACCTTCGCTACCTTCGCCGCCTTCCGTATCCGCCACGAGCTGCAAGAGCTTATCCGCAAGCAGCTGCCCCTGGTACGATGCAGCGAGCTCGTGCACAAGGACCAGCACAAGATCCGCAAGGCGCGCCGGCAGTCGGATGCCAAGGTGCTCGACGCGGCGGCGCTGGCCCAGGCGACGGGTCTCTCGGAGCGCCGCGTTCAGGCCGCCCTGGAGACCGACACGCGCGAGCTCGGCTACCGGCCGCTGCAGCAGCACCTGGAAATCCAGCCTACCGATGGCCACCTGCACGAGGACCGCGTGATTGAAGCCATCGACGCGCGCGCCGCCGGCGTCGAGGCCACCTTCGCATCCCTTGCCGCCGAGCTGCGGCCGCGGCCGCGGGCCAAGCTGGGGGCACCCCGGCGAGATGTCGATTTTAATAAGGCGGCCGCGGGGACAGCCTAGGCCGGCATTCGCTTTCAAAACTCGGGATTCCCTAAGTACAGCGCCCCGCAAATGCGTGACCACCCCATTGTAGACGGTAAAAAGC
>DAOMZC010001018.1:0-2752 GCA_035437965.1 Pseudomonadota bacterium | reverse complement strand
CGAGGACATGACCACCACGGTGTCGCCGGCGGTCACCCGCTGCGCCAGGTGCTCGATGATGCCGCTGACCTCGGTGATGGCGCGCGCCGGCACCCCGTGCTTGCGGATGTCGACGGCGAGCCGCTCGATGTCGAGCCGGTGGGCGGCCGGGGCCTTGTCGGGCTGGTGGACGGCGCTGATCACGACCTCGTCGGCGGCGGCGAAGGCGTCGGCGAACTCCTTCTGGAAGACGTCGGTGCGGCTGGTCGCCGAGCGCGGCTCGAAGATGCAGAACAGCCGCCCGGTGCCGAAGCGCCCGCGCAGCCCGCGCAGGGTCTCGCGCACCGCCGTCGGGTGGTGGGCGAAGTCATCGACCACCGAGACGCCCTGGGCGATGCCGCGCAGCTCCTGGCGGCGCTTGACGCCGACGAAGCGACGCACCCCGCGGGCGATCTCCTCGGCGCCGAGGCCGAGGATCGGGTCGGCCAGCGCGGCGATCACCGCCAGGGTGTTCTCGAGGTTGTAGGCGCCGGGCAGGCCGGTCTCGAATGAGCCGAGGCGCCGACCGTGGTGCAGCACCTCGAACACGGTGCGCCCGCCGGGGCGGATCCCGGTCACCTCGGCCCGCCACTCGACCTCGGGGCCGCAGGCGGGGGCGATGCCGTAGCGCTCGATGCGGCAGCGGGCCCCGCCGGCGACTTCCAGGGCGAGCGGGGAGCTCGCGCTGACCAGCAGCAGGCCGCTCTCGGGGATGAGGGCGATGAACTCGCGGAAGCTCTGCTTGATTGCCTCGATGCCGCTGAAGATGTCGACGTGGTCGAGCTCGACCGAGGTGAGGATGCCGATCCGGGGCTTGTAGTGGAGGAACTTGCTCTTCTTGTCGAAAAACGCGGTGTCGTACTCGTCGCCCTCGAGCACGAACGGGCCGCGCCCGAGGGCCGCGCTGTCGAGCTCCTGGTTCAGCGGCACGCCGCCGATCATGTACGAGGGGTCGCGCCCGGCCTGCTTGAGCACCCAGGCGAGCAGCGAGGTCGTCGTCGTCTTGCCGTGCGTCCCGGCGACCACCACGTTGTTGTCGCCGAGAAGGAGCTCCTCCAGGATGCCGGGGAACGACTGCAGCCGCAGCCCGCGCTCGGTGGCGGCCAGGACCTCGACGTGGTCGCGCCGGCAGACGTTGCCGACCACCACCACGTCGGGCTCCCAGTCCAGGTTCTTGCGCCCGAACCCCTCCATCACCTGGATGCCCGCCGCCGCGAGCTGCGTCGACATCGGAGGGTAGACGTGCTCATCGGAGCCTCGCACTTGGTGACCGGCGGCTTTGAGCAGCTCAGCCACCGCGCCCATGCCGGTGCCGCAGATGCCTATGAGGTGCAGTTTCACGGTTTTCCTCGCTACTACCCTTGTTGCTATCGGGGTCGGCGCGACAGCAAGCGCCCCGGGCAGGAGTGCGGCCTTTGGAGCCGCGCGGGGGTCCTCTCTGACCGGGCCTGTCCTGGCAGTATACCGGATGGCTGACTCTCTCGGTGAGCCGCCGGTCGGCGGGTCGCGCGGCCGGGGAACACCCGGGCCCGGCCGGGCGCTATCCTGGGGTTTTTCCTAACTCGGCGATGGCGCGCAGCACCGCGTCGCCGCACTGCACTGTGTTCAGGCTGCCGCCCAGATCCTTTGTGGTCTGGCCGGCGAGCACCACCTTTTCGACCGCCGCCCGCAGCTGCCGCGCCGCCGCCGGCTCGCCTATATGATCAAGGAGCAGCGCCAGGGTCAGGAAGGCGGCCAGCGGGTTGGCCAGGCCCTTGCCGGCAAGGTCGGGGGCCGAGCCGTGCACCGGCTCGAACAGCGAGCAGCGCCCCGGGTGGATGTTGCCCGAGGCGGCGACCCCCAGGCCGCCGCAGATCGCGGCGCCGAGGTCGGTCAGGATGTCGCCGAACAGGTTGCTCGTGACCACCACGTCGAACCGCTCGGGCGCGCGCACGAATTCCATCGCCGCGACATCTACATAGAGGTGGCTGGACGCGACCGCTGGAAACTCCCGGGCCACCGCCTTCCACGTCCGCTGCCACAGCCCGTGGGCGTGCGGCAGGGCGTTGGCCTTGTCGACCATGCACACCCGCGGCGGGCTGTGGGTGCCGCCGTGCGGAACCAGCGCCAGCTCGTAGGCGGCGCGCAGGATGCGCTCGACGCCGCGGCGGGTGTTGAGGTCCTCGCTGATCGCGACCTCGTCGGGGGTGTCGCGCTTGAACGAGCCGCCCATCTGGACGTAGGGCCCCTCGGTGTTCTCGCGCAGGACGACGAAGTTGATGTCGGCGGGGCGCTTGCCCTTGAGCGGGCACAGCCGCTCATCGATGAGCTGCACCGGCCGGAGGTTGATGTAAAGGTCCAGGCCGAAGCGCAGCCCGAGGAGAACATCGCGGGCGACGATCTGCTCGGGGACGCGCGGGTCGCCGAGCGCCCCGAACAGGATCGCGTCGTAGTTGTCGCGCAGCTCGGCGAGCGCCCCGGTCGGCAGGGTCTCGCCGGTGGCGAAGTAGTGATCGGCGGACCACGGGAAGTGGGTGGTCTTGACGCTGACCCCGAGCGGCTCCAGGGCGCGCAGGGCCTGGGCGGTCACCTCGACGCCGATGCCGTCGCCGGGGATCACCGCGATGCGGCGGGGGCCGGGGCGGGCGCCGCTCGGCTGATGGCTGGGGAGGCCAAAGGGGTACACGCTGGGGACCTTCTCGTTCATCGCTGCCTGCCTCACTTGGGCGCGGGCTGCACCCCGTGGTACAGCTCG
>DAOMZC010001017.1:0-2755 GCA_035437965.1 Pseudomonadota bacterium | reverse complement strand
CTCGCGTGAGCATAAGGTGACCAGCGTCATCATCAGCCACGACATGGCCTCGACGTTCCGCATCGGCGACCGCATCTCGGCGCTGTTCGGCGGCGTCATCATCGCCAGCGGCACGCCCGAGGAGATCAAGCAGACGCGCCACAAGTGGCTGCGCGAGTTTATCGGCACCTCGGGGGCGGTGCAGCTGCCGGATATCGACGAAAAAGATTTGATAGTAGATGATCTGCCGGACGCGGCGCCGAGCCCTCCGGGGCCGGAAAAGAGCCCTAAAAAAGGTCCCAAGAAGGCCCCCAAGAAGGTGTAAAGCGCGTTGCGCGACCGCGGCGCTGAAGGAGTTTCTCGATGAAGAGCATGTCGGCGGCACTGAAGGTTGGGATTACCGCGCTGCTGGTGGCGGTGCTGAGCTTTGCCGCCTATCGCTTCGTCGCCAAGGGCGTAAACGGGCCGCAGGGGCCGGTGGTGTGGGCGCTGTTCCGCGACGCCACGGGCCTGGTCGATAAGTCGCGGGTGCAGGTCGCGGGCCTCATCATCGGCGAGATCATCGACCGCCGCCTGCAGGGCAACTACGCGCGCCTCACCATCCGCATCCGCCCGGATGTCGAGGTGTGGTCCAACGCCATCATCTACAAGAAGAATTCCTCGCTGCTCGGCGAATTCTTCCTCGAGGTCGACCCCGGCACGCCCGAGTCGCCGGACCCGATCTCGGGGCAGCTGACCAAGAACAGCCGCCTCAAGGACAGCGACCAGATCATAAACGTCGTCGAGGCGGTCACCACCGCCGACATCCTGTATCAGGTAAACGAGACGATGCCGATCGTGCGCGACATCCTGCGCGACGTGCAGCGGCTCACCCAGGGGCCGGTGCAGGACATCGCGCGGTCGGTGCAGAACTCGGTGGCCGAGAACTCGGCGGCGATCAACAAGCTCATCACCCACGTCGACCTCATCGCCCAGGACGTGCGGGGCTTTACCTCGGGCCAGAGCCGCGACGACATCCACGCCGCGATCTCGAACATCCGCGAGGTGTCCGAGGGCCTCAAGGACCTCGTCGGCAAGGGCTCCAGCGAGGTCGACTCGACGGGGGCCAAGCTGCGCACCAACCTCGACAAGCTGTCGTCGGCGGTCGACTCGCTGCAGCACTCGCTGTCCAACGTCGAGCAGGTCACCGGCGACGTGCGCAAGGGCAAGGGCACCGTGGGCCGCCTGCTCGTCGACGACACCATCGCCAACAACGTCGAGCAGATCACCCAGGACGCGAGCGAGCTCGTTCACAGCCTGGGCTCGCTGCAGACGGTGGTCGGGCTGCGCTCCGAGTACTACTTCGGCGCCAACTCGGTCAAGAACGCCGTCGAGGTCCGCCTGCAGACGCGGCCGGACAAGTACTACCAGATCGAGCTCATCGACGATCCGCGGCTGACCCGCACGGCGACCCGCACGTTCACCACCACCGATGATCCGTCGCGGCCGCTGTCGACCGCGACCGACACCGTGACGCTGAGCCGGCAGTTCAAGGTCAGCTTCCAGTTTGCCAAGCGGCTCTTCCTCGATCCCAAGTGGTTCATCCTCACCCTGCGCTACGGCATCAAGGAGTCCACCGGTGGCATCGGCGCCGACATCGACCTCTTCAAGCAGCGCTGGGCGTTCAAGGTCGACCTGTTCGACTTCCGCAGCAACGTCTGGCCGCGCCTGCGGGTGTTCAGCACCCTGCGCTTCTACAGAAACCTGTACATCATGGGCGGCGTCGACGACATCATCAACGAGCGACCGCCGGGCGGCGGCGACAGCGCGGTCGGGCGCGACTACTTCCTCGGCGGCCAGCTGATATTCAACGATGAGGATCTGAAGGCGCTGCTCGCGGTGGGCGGCTCGGCCCTGGGGGCGGCGGCGAAGTAGGGCGGCGCGGGCCGCTGGTAAAACTCCCAGGGCAGTCGGGCTGCGACCATCCGTCAGGTCGAGCTCGACTGCAGGAGATGCGTTTTTTGCCCCGCTCTCCCCACATTGTGGTGCTAGGATGCACCCCGATGAAGGTCGCACTTTTTTTTGACGGTAAGAATTTTTATTCGGGCTGGCGCGAGCGCGCCGGTCGTCAGCCGCTGGACTTTACAGCGCTCTCTCGCTGGCTGGTAAAACGAGTCGGCGGGAGCGTTCTGTGGGGCGCCTACTACTACACCGGCATCGAGACCGGTCCTTCAGCTGTAGGCACAGGTCAAGCGGCCCTCACCAGCTTCCTGGACAACCTGGAGATGCTCCCCGGTTACTTCGTCCAGCGCTTCTCCCGACGGACCAAGAGCTACCACTGCCGCGACTGCGGCGCCGAGAACTACTACACCCAGGAGAACGAGGTCGACACCACGATGGTCGCCGACATGCTGCGGCTGGCCGCGGTGGGCGCCTTCGACATCCTGGTGCTGATGTCCGGTGACGCCGACCACGCGCCCGCGGTCGAGGGCGTGCGGGCGCTCGGCCGCCAGGCCTACGTGGCGACCTGGGGCGGCATCGGCCTGTCGCGGCGCATCCGCCGCGCCGCTTTCGATCACATCGACCTCGTCGAGTCGCTGTCCGAGTGCGGCCGCCAGTGGCCGGTGGGCGAGGGCGAGGAGAACACGGCGCCGATCCTGGTGCCCGGTCAGGGGCCGGCCAGCGTCTCGCCGGGCAGCCTGCCGATGATCGCCGGCAGCGAGGACGAGCGCAGCTCGGGCAGCCTCAACCCGCAGGCCGACAGCGAAGAGGTGGCGGCCGACGTGCTGCTGGACGA
>DAOMZC010001016.1:0-2755 GCA_035437965.1 Pseudomonadota bacterium | reverse complement strand
AGCCCGCCAATGTAACGATCGAGACAGAACCCAAAGGAACCGTTCCGCGAGGGGACGAAGTGCTTGCCAGACGGCTCACCGCGTCAGCTTTCTGGGCGTCATCTGCCACTAGATGCAATTTACAATCGGATATACTGCCTCCAGCAAGGATTCGTTCATGTCAGAACTCCGGATCGGCCACTGCTCCCGCGACACTCTTGAATTCACCTTCGAGCGCATCGAAGACTCACTGCGGATCTTTCTGGTCAACGCGGACGAGTCGGGGTCGATGCAGAATCGGACCCACCAGAACGTCAAGGCGTTCGATGTCGTCGCCGGTATCCTCGGCCGGCGCGCGGATGTGGTCATCCTGCACGGGTTTGAGTCCGACAGCTATTACGACGTATTCTATTCCAAGACTGCCCGCCAGCGCCTGGGTGATCCGGACGCGCTGATTCAGGGCGGCAGAGGCACGGCCCAGACCGTTGCCGATGCGGGCGCCGCCATGAGCCAGGCGCGGCAGCGCCTCGCCGAACACCAGGCGCGCGGCTCGACCAACCCCCGCTCGCATGCCTCCTTCCTGGCCCGCCTGGGTACGGTCCTTGGCGGCAGCAGCGTCGACGTCGAGCTTATCGTGCTCAACTCCTCCGACGGCGGCATCGATAGCGGGGCCAATAGCCCGATGACCCAGGCGATCGATAAGGCGATGCGTAGCCTCAACGCGCGCTGTCGCTGCGTGCTCGCGGCCAACGTGCTGGTGGGTTCAAGCGGCAGTCCGGAGGCGCTCACCTTCTTCACCGGCGATCCCGAGCGATTTGAAAACCGGCTGCTGTTTTCGACGGAGGCGGCGACGTCTGGCGTGCTGCTGCTGGGCTCTTTCGATCCAAGCTCGCTCACCTTGGCCGATAGCAGCGCCACCACCTACACGGTTACGCCCGGGGTGCCTTGCTGGGTCGTGGAAAGTGCCGACGCGAACGGGAGCCACGAGAAGCCACGGGCCGGCGAGCCGCGTCTTGTGACCTGGCACCCCGAGGGCGCGACCGCGCTCCCAAAGACCCTGAGCGTGCGCCGGATCGAGCCGCACAAAGGAGGCCGGCGCGCGGTGCTGCGCTGCGATGTGAAGCCCACCTACAGGGACGTGACCCTGGATCGCGATGGGCAGGCCGTGTTCGCACTCATCGCCCGCAGCCTGTCGGACAACCCCTATCTGCGGGAGAGCTCGCGCGCGGCGCTCAACGCGCTCATCGCCCCCCTGGAGGCGCTGCTCGGCACGCGGCACGCGGTGCTCGCCATGTTGACGGCGGCGCCCGAGGCGGTGGCGCGTATCGAGGCGCTGCGCGCGCAGGTCGCCGCCAACACCGCCGCCATCCGGGCCGTGATCGAGCAAGAAGCGCTCACGCCGCGCGAGCGTTCGAGCCGCATCAACACGCTCAACAACGCGCGGCATCTGCTCAAGGGCGAGCTGCGGGTCGCCAAAGAGACCATGGAGCAGCAAGCGCTGGAGAAGGAATTCAAATTCTACGAATCGCACCCCAATCACTGGCTCGTCTGGCTGCAGCCCGCCATCGACGAGCTCAAGGCGCAGCTCGGCCTGACGCAGGCCGATTCGGGCGGGGTCATGGCCCACCTGTCGACGCGAATCCGCACCGCCCGCTCGGTGCAGGACGGCAAGTCCCGCGCCGAAGACCGCTACCTGGATCGGCTGCTTGCCGAGTCGCGCGCGCGCCGCGATCACCTGGCGCGCAAGGCCGACCCGCGCGACAAGGAGCCGCTGGAGTCGCCCGGTCGCCACCTCGATGCGCTCTGCCCGGTGAGCGGCCGGCCGCTGGACGAAGGCGTGGCGGCGATCCCGTTCGTGGCCGACCGCAGCGATCTGACCAGCGGCAACATCATGGCCGGCGGGCAAAACGTCGACCGCATGCCGATTGACGCCGGGCCCATGCTGTCGCTGCAGGCGGTCCGCGAGCTGATGTGGGGCGAGCTCGGGCAGATGGCCTCGCCCTATTCTTCGGCAGGCTCCTTTTACAATGCAGCCATTCCGGTCTTGCTCGGGCCGGCCACCAAGGAGTCGCTCCGCGACCTGGAACGGGCCATCGGCTGGCTGTGCACCGGCACGACCGCGTTCGGACCGCAGATGGTCGAGGCCATTCCCGGGGCGCTCGCCGTGCTGCTCGGGACGCCGACTGCAGAGCCCAAGCGGCAGGCCCAGGTGCAGGCGCTGCTGCGCACGAGCGCGCTACTGTCCCACTATCGCTCGTACCCCTACGTGGCGGGCACCTCGGTGTTCGATGAGAGCGCCCCAAAGGAGCCCGTCACCACGGCATGGGCGCGCAGCGTGGAGCAGTCCTGTGGCGTCGCCTGCCTGCAGAGCCTGGGGTGCATCACCTCGCTGTTCGCGCGCGCCGTGGCCGCGGATTACGTCGCGCCCGAGTTCGTGGCCGAGGATCTCTTCGCCTGGGCCTGCCGCAACATCGCGCGCAGCGTGCTCAGCGCGTCGGGGACCGACGGCCGCGGGGGCATCGAAGGGGTCCGCCGTCTGGCCGCGCTGATGTACCACTTGGTGGAGCTCGAAGGATTTCCCCTTGCCGCCGGCAGCGCGCCGGAGACCGCGACCGAGGTGCCGGCGCTTGAGCTAACCGGGCAGCTCGATGCCGAGGCGCTGGCCTGGGTCCTGGGGCCGCTGGCGGGTCGCATCCAGCTGCGCGCGCCGATGCCGCTGGCGCGATTCTCGGAGCAGCTCAACCTGCAGCTGACCCAGGTGCCGCCGGCCGAGGTG
>DAOMZC010001015.1:0-2761 GCA_035437965.1 Pseudomonadota bacterium | reverse complement strand
GAGGTCAACCTGGCGATCTCGGCGCAGAACCTGACCCTGCCCACCGGCAGCGCCAAGATCGGCGAGCGCGAGTACCGCATCAGCTTGAACAGCAGCCCCGAGGTCATCGCCGCCCTCAACGACATTCCGATTCCCAAGGCGGACGGCCAGAAGGTCTACGTGCGCGACGTGGCGCACGTGCACGACGGCTTCGCGGTGCAGTCAAACCTCGCCCGCCGCGATGGCAAGCGCTCGGTCGTGCTGTCGGTGATGAAGACCGGCGGCGCCTCGACGACCGAGGTCGCGCGGCTGGTCAAAGAGCTGGTCCCGACCATCCGCGCCTCCGCGCCCAAGGGAATGGTGCTGGAGCTGCTGTCGGATCAATCGACGTTCGTCAGCCGCGCGATTGACGGGCTGCTGGTCGAAGGAGTGATCGCGGCGCTGCTCACCGCGACGATGATCCTCTTGTTTCTGGGCAGCTGGCGCAGCACCTTGATCGTCGCCGTCTCGATCCCGCTGTCGATCGTCGCGGCGCTCCTTTTATTGCGCACGCTCGGACATACGATAAACGTCATGACGCTCGGCGGCCTCGCCCTGGCGGTGGGGATCCTGGTCGATGACGCGACCGTCGAGATCGAGAACATCCACCGCAACCTCGCCCAGGGTAAGCCGCTGCTGCGGGCGATCCTCGATGGCGCGCAGCAGATCGCGGTGCCGGCGCTCGTCGCCTCGCTGTGCATCAGCGTGGTGTTCGTCTCGGTGGTCTTTCTGGAGGGGCCGGCCCGCTACATCTTCCTGCCGATGGGACTGGCGGTGGGCTTCTCGGTCATGGCCTCGTATCTGCTGTCGCGGACGCTGATCCCGACCCTGGTGCGCTACCTGTTGAGCGCCGAGCTCAGTCGCCACGCGCCGAAGCTCGACGGCGCCGAGGCCCACCCGGGCGGGCCCGCTCCCGCCGCGGGGCGCAGCCTGCACGCGCGCTTCAACCGCCGCTTCGAGCAGCTGCAGGCCCGCTACAGCGAGCTGCTCGCCGCCTGCCTGCGTCACCGCGCCCGCGTGCTCACCGTATTCGCCGCTCTGCTCATCGGCGCCGCCGCTCTGTCTCTTTGGGTCGGTCGCGACTTCTTTCCTACCATCGATGCCGGGCAGGTCCGGCTGCACGTCACCGCGCCGCCCGGGACGCGGCTGGAGGAGACCGAGCGTTACTTCTCCCAGGTCGAGGCCGAGATCCGCAAGGTGGTGCCGGC
The DNA here is from genome assembly GCA_035437965.1 of Pseudomonadota bacterium. Lineage (GTDB taxonomy): Bacteria > Myxococcota_A > Polyangia > Palsa-1104 > JAEUJZ01 > CALFML01. Next base: position 1,535 of record DAOMZC010001015.1, on the reverse strand, counting down.
AAGTGATCGGCAGAGCATCCTCGACCAGATCGGCATCCCCGGCGGCTACAACCTGTCGATCACCGACAGCAGCAACGTCAGCTCGGCCGATGGCGAGGTGCTGCTGTCGCTCGCCCACCACCGCTCGCGCTCGACCCAGGACACGGTGCGCGCGCTGCGCCGGGCGCTGCCCGCGGCGTTCCCCGAGCTGTCGTTCTACTTCCAGCCCGCCGACATCGTCACCCAGATCCTCAACTTCGGACTCCCCTCGCCCATCGATGTGCAGCTGTTCGGGCCGCAGCGCGACGCCTTATATACGCTGGCCCGGCAGCTCGAAGCAGACCTCCTGAAGGTGCGCGGCGCCGTCGATGTTCACCTGCACCAGATCGTCAGCGCGCCGCGCCTGCACCTGGATGTCGACCGCATCCGCGCCGCCCAGAGCGGCCTGACCGAGCGTGACGTCGCCAACAACCTGCTGCTGGTAGTCTCCTCGAGCGGCCAGGTGAACCCGAGCTACTGGACCGACAGCGTCACCGGCAACTCCTACGCGGTCGCGGTGCAGGTCCCGGAATACCGCGTCGACTCGCTGGCTACCCTGACCGCGCTGTCGATGACCACGCCCCGCGGTGGCCAGCAGCTGCTCGGGGATCTGATGGCGGTGCGGCGGCAGCTTACCCCGGTCTTTGTCAGCCACACCAATGTGCAGCCGACCTACAACGTCCGGGCCGACGTGCAGGACACCGACCTCGGCGCGGTGGCGGCGCGGCTCGATGAGCTGGTCGCCCGCTACCGGGCCAAGCTGCCGCCGGGGGCGACCATCCAGGTGCGCGGGCAGGTGGCGAGCATGCAGGAGGGCTTCCGCGGCCTGGGCCTCGGCCTGGGATTCGCGGCGCTCCTAGTCTACGCCCTCATGGTCATAAACTTTCAGTCCTATCGCGATCCGTTCATCATCCTCATGGCGCTGCCGGGCGCCGGGGTGGGAATCGTGCTCGCGCTGTTCGTCACCCGCACGACGTTCAGCATTCCTTCGCTGATGGGAGCGATCATGAGCATCGGGGTCGCGACCGCGAACTCGATCCTGGTGGTGACGTTCGCGCGCGAGCAGCGGACGCACGGCCTGGACGCGGTGGCGGCGGCCCTTGCCGCCGGGCGGGTGCGGCTGCGCCCGGTCCTGATGACGGCGCTGGCGATGCTCATCGGGATGCTGCCGATGTCGCTCGGTATCGGCGAGGGCGGCGAGCAGAACGCGGCGCTCGGGCGGGCGGTGATCGGCGGGCTGGCGGGGGCGACCCTGGCCACTCTGTTCTTGGTTCCGGTGGTCTACAGTCTGCTGGCGCGCGACGCCGGAATTCGGCCGCTCGAGCCCGAGCTGGCCGAGCCTGGGGAGGCCCATTCATGAGTGGTACCAAAGGGCGGTCGGGGATCATCTGGGGCGCGCTAGGGGTGCTCGCGCTGGGCGGCGCGCTCGGCGCTGGCGTGGTGCCGCGGCTGCGCCAGCGGGCGGCGCTCGACGAGCTGCAGGCCGAGCTCGCGGCGCCGCGGCTCGTCCGCGCGAC
>DAOMZC010001014.1:0-2762 GCA_035437965.1 Pseudomonadota bacterium | reverse complement strand
GGGCCCGTTCCCCGGCCGAGCTGCCCAGCTCCGATAAGCGCGAGCGCCGCGCAGAAGGTCCGCGCGGACTTCGATACTGGACCCGACATCAGGCGCGGCCTGCGCTGCGCCGGGCGCCCCAGGTCACCCAGGTCTTTAGAAGTGTCATTGGGAGTCTTGTGTGGTGTTTGGTGCGACAAAGGGCCCGCCTCTTGGCTCCACAGTAGATGTGCTACGAGTCGCTTCAGCGAAAAAGTAGAGGTCATGATATTGTTTTTCCATCATCTCTATAAGACTGCGCCAGAGCCGGCACCCCTACTAGCACCGGGCACAGCTGGACGGACACGCTAGTAGCGTACGCCAGGTAGTGCAGCGGGGACTGGCTTTATAGAGGCAGCAGGTCTAGTGAATTGGTCGAGTAAATGGGTCGAGCGAACTGGCCAGCTTTACAAGAGCCGGGCCGAGCTAACTAGTGGGAGAAGCGATGTCGGTGCCTGAGAATCCCAGACAGACCAAGAACCCCATCACGCTGAAGATCAAGTTCAAGAGCAGCAGCCTCGAGCAGTTTATCGAGCGCTACTCGGTCGATGTCAGCAAGAGTGGGATCTTCATCCGTACCAAGGAGCCTCTGGCGGTCGGCACCCAGCTGCGCTTTGAGTTTCAGCTCCAGGACGGCAACGCGCTGCTGAGCGGTGAAGGAACGGTGGTCTGGAATCGGGCCTTCGACCCAGCGCGCAGCAGCGTGGCGCCGGGCATGGGGGTCCGCTTCGACAAGCTCTCGGCGGACAGCCAGAAGGTGCTCGACCGCATCCTCAGCGAAAAGGCGCGGCGCCCGGACAGCAACCTGGAGTCGCGCTTCGACGCCGGTGTGCGGGCCCTGCGCGAGGGGGCGGCGGCCGAGGCGAACCTGACCAGCCAGGCGACGCCCAAGGGCGACAACAGCAGCTTCGGCGATGAGCCGACCCGCGCCATGCCGGCCGATCAGGTGACCAAGCTCGCCGCCGCCGCCATGCAAGAAGACGAGATGCCGACCAAGCACGGCGTGCCGCCGGATCTGACCGACGAGGTCCGCCGGGCCGTTGGGGCCGCTGCCGACAGCGTCAAGCAGATGACGCCGATGACGCCGATGACCGCGGCGCCGGCGGCGGGCGGCCCCAACGCCAACCTGGGCCGCACACTGCTCGGTCAGGGCTTCATGGCGCCGCCGCGCGCCGCCGGCACTGCGGGGAGCAAGGACGGCCCGAGCGCGCCCGGCGGCCCGCGGGACGCGCCCTCGGTCGAGATCCGCCGCGATCCGTCGCAGCAGCTCCCGGCTTCCGCCCTGGCCGGCGCCGTCGCCGACTCCGCCAAGACGCCCACCGCGTCGGCCGATGAGCAGCGCGCCCGCATCGCCGACAGCAACCGCACCCCGTCCGGGCCGAGCAAGACCTCCGAGCCGGCCGCCAAGCCCCCCGAGCCGATGGTCAAGCCCGAGCCGGTCAAGGCGCCCGAGCCGATGGTCAAGGCGCCCGAGCCGATGGTCAAGGCGCCCGAGCCGGTCAAGCCGCCCGAGCCCGTTGGCCGTACCTCCGAGCCGCTGGGCCGCATCTCCGAGCCGCTGGCCAAGCCGCCCGAGCGGCCCTCGACCCCGCCGGTGAGCGAGGGGCCGATGGTCGTCTCTCCGGTGGCGCCCGGACCGCTCGAGACCGGGCCGACCCACTCCACCAGACGATCGAGCTCGTCGATGGGGCTCATCGTCGGGGTCGTGGTCCTGATCGGCATCCTCGGCGCGCTCGGCTACGTCTTTGTGAGCGGCCGCTCCGGCCGCAAGCCCACGATCGGCAGCGGGACCGGGGCCGGCGACTCCACCGGACCGGGCACGGCGACCGACCCGGCGACCGGGGCCAGCGCTGGCAAGCCCGCGGGCATGCCGGAGCCCAACAAGCCTCTGGAGCCGTCCAACGTCCCGATCAAGCCCACCGAGTCCGGCGAGGGCATCGAGATCACCACCGACCCCCCCGGCGTCCGCGTCGAGTTCGCCGGCAAGCAGTACGGGCCGACCCCCACCCGCGTCCCCGGCCTGGCCGTCGGCAGTCAGATCCTGCTCAGCCAGCGCGGCTACCAGGAGGCGATGATCCGCCTGCGCAACCAGCCCGAGGAGGGCAAGCCGCTGTTCTTCAAGCTCACCGCGATCGAGCGCGTCATCGAGGTGAACTCCACCCCCAAGGGCAGCGACGTGCTGCTCGACGGCAAGCGGGTGGGCAAGACGCCGATGCTCCTCAAGAAGCTCGACACCGCCAAGGTGCACCAGATCGAGGTCCGCCGCGCCGGCTATGCCCCGTGGACGCACAACGTCTCGGACACCGAGTCGTTCGTGGTGAAGAACCGCCGCGAGGTCCTGACCCTGAACGCGGTACTGCAGCCGGGCGAAGAGGGGAACAAGAAGGGCCCCCACCCGGTCAAGCGCGAAGGCGTCGGCAGCCCTGCCGCCCCCGGTGCTGCCCCCACCGAAGCCGCCAAGCCCCCTGAGGCCACCCCCGCCCCGGCCGCCGCTCCTGAGCCGGCCAAAGACACGCCCCCCGCACAGTAGCTTCCTGCATCCCCTTCATATTCCGAGCTGAAATCGGCCGCACCGCTGGGTTCCGAGGGGAACCCGGCCCGCTTGGTGGTCGCCCGCGGCCGACGTGAATTCCGCTCGCGCAGTAGTCGGGCCGCCGATTGCGGTGCTAGACTCCGTCGCTGTGCGTACCCTCTGTCGCTTCGCGTCGTTTTGGCTGCTCGCGGCCTCGCTTGCCGCCTGCCGC
>DAOMZC010001013.1:0-2762 GCA_035437965.1 Pseudomonadota bacterium | reverse complement strand
TTTTGGACGCTTCACTGGGCAATCCCCGCTGGCCCTTCTCGCGGGACCGCCTCGCCAGGAGTGCCAGCGGGATATCGCGCAAAGCGTAACCGCCCGCTCCGCTACATCTTCCCCCGCCGACCTCCGAGCCCCAAATTGCCCGGCATAAGGAGGAAGCAATGACCGACCCGTTAGAGGCTCTGCTCGGTGAGCCCTGGCTGCGTGCCCTACTGAAGATGCCGCAGTGGACCCCGGAGCAGACAGCTCTCATCATCCAGGCGCAGAGCCGTAGCGGACTGTCCAGGGCTGCCTTTTGCCGGCGGGCCGGGATCAAACTGTGGCGGCTGTACAAGTGGCGCGGTCAGCCCGCCGCCTCGCCCAGCCCCATGCTCCCGGCACCCCAGGGCGATGATTCTCCGCCCCCGCTGGACTCGGCTCTTCCCCCCTCGTTTGTCCCGCTGCAGTTGCTGGCCTCGACCCCAGCGGAGCAGGCCGCGGCTCCGTGCGCTGAGCTGGTGCATCCCAGCGGCCTCCGGCTCCGGCTTTGGCCTCAGGCTCCCCAGGCGCTGGTCCTGACTCTTTTTCAGGCCCTGGGTCCGCCATGCTGACCCTGCCTCCAGCGGTCAAGCTCTACGTGGCCCCGCAGCCCGTCGACGCTCGCAAGGGCTTTGATGGTCTGAGCTTGTATGTCCAGGCGCAGCTTCGTCTAGAGCCTCTGAGCGGGCACCTGTTTATCTTCTTTAACCGCCGTAAGGATCAGGTCCGTATTCTGTTCTGGGACCGCAGCGGCTATGTCCTGTGGGCCAAACGGCTGGAGCGCGGACGGTTCCGCCTCCCAGAGCAGTGGACCCGCAGCGGCTCTCACGCGCAGATCGAATCGGCCGAGCTATCGCTGTGTCTGGAGGGAATCGACCTCACCCACACCAAGCGGCGACCCCGCTGGACACCACCGCAGACCTCTCCTCCTGCTCCGAGGTAGAATCGACGCGGACTCAGGTACGAAATGCGTTGCGTCGTCCGCATAGGAATGATTTAGGACTCCTATGTCGCGCGCACCGCTATCCATGTACCGGCCCGGGCGGAAAGCTCCGCTGGATGTGGCCGGACTGCGGGCGCACTGTCAGCAGCAGATCGCCGCGGGTCAGGCGGCGCAGACCGCCGAGCTGCTCCTGGACCTTGTCGAGTCGCTGGCTCAGCGCGTGGACCATCTGGAGCTGCGTCTGGCCCGGATGGCGCAGGCGCAGTGGGGTCGGCGCAGTGAGAAGATTTCGGTGGCCCAGCTGATCCTGGCGCTGGGCCAGACCGAGCCAGCGCCGCAGCTGGAGACTCCCCAGCCTGCCCCGGACTGCGCAGAGGCTCCCGCACAGCCCCTGCCGCCCCCACCCCCACCGGCTCCCAAGCGCCAGAAGAGCCGCCAAATTCCGGCTCACATTCCGCGCACCATCACGGTCAGCGAGCCTCCCACGGAGCAGCTCACCTGCCCTGACTGCGGCGCGCCCAAGACTCGGATCGGCACCCTGTGCAGCGAGGTCCTGCAGTGGGAGCCCGGCGGCTTTCGCGCCACGGCCACCCATCGCCACAAGTACGCCTGCCGTCCCTGCCAGAGCGGCGTGGTCCTGGGACCCCCGCCCGTGCGCGTGCTGGGGCAAGCCATGCCCGGGGCGGGCCTGCTGGCCGAAGTGGTCGTGCGCAAGCTCAAGGATCACTGCCCGCTGGAGCGGCAGAGCCGCATCTTCACCCATCGCTTCGGCGTGCCGCTGTCGGCCTCCACCTTGGGGGAATGGACCGCCGGAACGGCGCAGGTGCTCCTGCCCGTGGCCCAGCGGATTCGCGAGCGGGGACTGCTTAGCGCCCACCTGAGCCTGGACGATACGCCGATTCGGGTGCTGGACCCCGCGCATCCCAAAGGAGTCAAGCGCGGCCACCTGTGGGCCTTCGTCAGCGACGAACCCTCGGTCTTTTATGAGTATACTCCCTCTTGGCACGGCGAGCCGATCCGGCAGCTCCTGCAAAACTATCAGGGCACACTCCAGGGCGATGGATATAGCGGTCTGAACGAGCTATTTGCAAAGGAGTCTGCTCCCCGGCGGGCAGGATGTCTGACCCATGCGCGCCGCAAATTCGTCAACGCCTATCAGGCCGGCGACCTGCGCGCCGCCGTCCCGCTGCAGCTGATTCAGCAGGTCTATGCTGTGGAGCAACGCGCGACCCAAGATGGCTGCGACACCGTGCAGCGGCTGCAGCGCCGACCACAGCTGAGCAAGCCGCTGATGCAGAAGCTGCGCGAGCAGCTGCTCCTCCTGGAAGCGCAGGCGCCTCCCAAGACGCCTCTGGGCCAGGCGCTGACCTACGCCCGGCGGCAGTGGGACACTTTGACACTGTTTCTCACCGATGGCGCGCTGCGGCCCGACAATAACCACACCGAGCGCGCCCTGCGTCCCATCGGCGTGGGCCGCAAGAACTGGCTCTTTGCCGGCAGCGATGAGGGCGCCCGCACCCTGGCCATCCTGTACACCGTGGTGGGCAGCTGCGAGCAGGCCGGCCTGCGGGACCCCTGGCACTACCTCCGCGACGTCCTGGAGAAGCTCAGCCAAGGCTGGCCCCACTCCCGCCTGGACGAGCTGCTGCCTCTGACCTGGCACGCCGCCCACCGGCAACTCTAAGCCCAGCGGTCCATTTCATCCCGCTCGCCCGGCTCGCGTCAAGGTGCACCCGGCCTGGCGGTTACCGCAAAGCACGGTCGGCGGGACGACTCTTCGAGCGCTTCGGGGGAGTGAGCCCTC
>DAOMZC010001012.1:0-2764 GCA_035437965.1 Pseudomonadota bacterium | reverse complement strand
GCCGTGATCGGATCGACGATCGGGGCGGCCGGAACCGTGAGCACTGCCGTCACCGGCCCGGGGTCCACGGCGGGCGGCAGGCCGTACGACATCAGGGTCTCTTCGCCGTCGTCGGTCTCGCTGGCGGCGGCCGGCTCGGCCACCTCGATGGTCACCGCCGGCTCCAGATCGTCTTCGTCGCCAGGCAGGTCGGCCTCAAACTCGACCACCGCGTGGGCGCCGCTGGGCCGCGAGACCGGTGCGGGAGCGCTTGCCGGCGCCGGTGCGGCTGGCGGCGCCGGTGCGGCTGGCGGCGCCGATGCCGGCGGGACCGCCGACGCCGCGGTAGAGCCGGTGGTGCGACGCAGGCGCTCGGCCAGGCTGCCCGAGGGGGGCGTCTGGCGCGGCAGGATCGGCGGCGGCGCCACCGGGGCGAGGATCGGACCGATCGGCCGCGCCGCATCAGCCGGGGCAGGCGACAGCGCGCTCGCTCCGGGGGCGGCCGGGATGGGAACTTCGCCGCTTGCTCCCGGCGCCGTGCGCCCGAGATCGGGCCGGGTCTCGGGCCGGGTCTCGGGGCGAGTTTCGGGCCGGGTCTCGGGGCGAGTTTCGGGCCGGGTCTCGGGGCGCGAACCGGGCAAGGCCATCCGCAGCGTCGCCCCCGCGGGGTCGCTGCTTACCTCGCGCGGGACTGCCGGCTCGGGCTCGCCGCGCGGCGGCTGCGTTCGGGACGCGAGCTCTGGGTTGTTATCGAAATCCCCGTCACGCAGCCGCTTGAGCATGGTCTTATGCTGCGTCTGCATCTTCTTCTGCACCACGTCGTCCGGCTCGTCGAGGCCGTACTGCGTGCGGGCGGTGGCGAGGATGGTCCCATCGATAAAAAGGTGCGTCGTAACGTAAAGACGCGACAGCCCCGAGTCTTCCGTCTGCACATGGAAGAGCCGTCCCGCGTGACGCACGTTGTGGTTGTACCCGAGAAGCGGTGGACGCTTTGACACCACAGCATAGGCTATCACGCTAGGGTTACGGCCCAAAACGGAATCTCTGCGGAGAGATCTGTATCACAGCGCCGGCCCAGCGCCGGAAAGCCCGCTGCCCGGAACCGCAGCCCGCAGACGGCAGACCGCACACACCGGCAACCGGACAGACTTAGTCTGTAGAGTGCAAGACAAGGTAGGAAATGAAGCATAACCACCCAGCTTCAAGCCCAAGGACAGACAAGCCGACAGCTGCGGGCGCGGGCCTTGCCTGGGCGGCGCTTGGCGACGAGAAGGCCGGCACCGCCGGCGCCGTCGAGGTCGCCGATGACGAGCTGAGCCTGGAGCTTGATCAGTCGGCCGGGTATTCGGCCGATCACGCGGCGCTCGCGTTCGGGATTCCGCGCATTGCGCCGGTACCGACAGGCGCGGGCCGGACCCGCGAAGCGACCGCCGCGCCGAGCGAGTCGAGCCGCCGGTTTGAGACGGCCATGGACGCCGGCGAAGACCCCGGGGAGGACGCCGGCGAAATCGGGCCCGAGGTCGAAGACCTGACCGAGTCGCTGACCGCGGACGAGCGCGAGGTCGCCGCCCCGCCGAGCTCGACGGACGATTCGGAGACGGAGCAGCGCGAGGACAGACTCGGCAGCGGCTCCGCTGCGAGCGGGGGGGCGGGGCCCGGGCCGCTCGGAGAGCTCGTGACCGCGGTGCTGACGATGCCCAAGAGCCGCCCGGCCTGGTGCCGGACCGAGCGGCTGCCGCTGAGCGCGCGGGTGTCGGCGGCCGCCACCCTCTCCGGGCTGCGCGTCGCCGCCGCGTCGTCGCCGGTGGATGTGGGCCGCGAGCCGGCGGAGGCCAAGACGACCACGGTGACCCTGCCGGTAGCCGGCCAGCATCCGCCGGGAGTGTTCGCCTGGCGTGAGCTTGCCTGGCGCGGGCTCCTCTTTGTTGCGGGGGCCGCGGCCATGGGGACGGTGCTGCTCGCCGCGCGGGCGCTGCCGATCGCGCCGGGGCCAGCGCGCCCCGCCAGCCTGCCGGCACCACCGAGCCAGCGCGAGCCGAGCCGCGAGCGGCCTCGCGATCCGCTGCGCGATCAGCTCATTGCGCACGCCCTGCGCGCCATCGCCGCGGGCCACCGCGAGCAGGCGGTGGCGCTGCTCGGCCGCTACAAAGAAAGCGGTCCCCCGGACGAGCACGCGGTGGAGCTCATGCTCCAGGCCCTGAAGAAGGACCTGGCCGCAGCGGCCCCACCCCGCTAGCTATGTTCGCGAGCCGCCGACGCGCCGGCTGACAACTGGCGAATTTAATTCCCCCCTGGATGATGCGCCAGGGCTTGCTCTGCCGCGCCGCATGGTTAGGTGGAAAGGGAGGGACAGCGAGCATGAGCTCTGCTGAAAACCCCCGAAGGAGTCATCCTAAATGCGAGCCGACAAGTTTACCGTCAAGACCCGCGAGGCGCTGGTGGAAGCGCAAGAGATTGCCAACCGCAAAGGCCAGGCCGAGCTCCTGCCCGAGCACGTGCTCTCCGCGCTCTTGGCGCAGCAGGGTGGCGTCGCCAGCGCGCTCTTGAGCAAGCTCGCCGCCCGCGGCGACGCGGCGCTCGGCAGCCCGGCCCAGCTGACCGAGCAGCTGGAGCGTCACATCGATCAGCTGCCGCGCTCCGCCGGTGGCAGCCTGGACGCCGGGCTGTCGCGGCGCACCAAGGAGCTCATCGAGACCGCCGAGCGCGAAGCCGAGCGGATGAAAGATGAGTACACCTCGACCGAGCACCTGCTGCTCGCCGTCACCAGCCGCGACCTCGGGTTTGC
>DAOMZC010001011.1:0-2769 GCA_035437965.1 Pseudomonadota bacterium | reverse complement strand
CGACTGCGCCCACTGCGCCGCGATCTCGGCGTGGCAGCTGGCGCAGTCGCCGCTGCCGAGCGGCTCACCGGCGAAGAAGCCCTGCTCGCGCACCACCCGCGCGAGCGCGCCCGGGTCAGGGATTTCGCTGCCGAGCAGCGCCAGCCGCCCCGCCGCCCCGGGCGGACTGAGCCTGGCCGCGGTGAGCGCCGCGCCGGTCGAGCGGGGCAGCGGCTCGGCGCGCAGCGGCCAGCGAAACAGCCCGCACAGCCCACCCACAACGGCCAGCCCAAGGGCCAGCTCGCCGCCGCGCCGCATCAGCGCCCCGCCCCGCGCCCCGCCAGCCCGGCGAGCGGCAGCGCGCAGAACAGCAGCACCGGGACGAGCGGCTGGATGAACAGGGAGGCCGCGAGCGCCCCGGCGCAGAGCAGCAGCCCGCAGAGACGCAGCCGCGCATAGGCGACCGCCCGCCGCGGCGACAGCCCCAGCAGCAGCAGGTCGCTCGGCAGACAGAGCAGCACCGCCTCGTTGGTGTGCAGCTCGGGCAGCGCCGAGCAGGCCGCCAGCCCCGTCACGAGCAGCCCGACCAGCCCCAGCCCGACACCCACCAGCCGGGCTCCCCACCGCGGTCGCCGCCGCGTCGCCAGCACTGCGACAAGGAGCAGCGCGCCGAGCGGCACGAGCAGCCACGGCCCGCCCAGCGACGAGCCGATCACGATCGGCTGGCGCCGCGTGTAGACCACCTCGGGCGCGGCCCCGAGGCGCGTCTGCAGCTCGCGGCGCAGGATCTCGGGCAGGAACATGCCCTGCCAGCGGCTGGTCGGCCGATCGGCGGCCCGCCCGAGCAGCAGATCCGTCAGCAGCAGCAGCAGCGGCTGTCCCGCGAAGCCGCGGCGGACATACTCGCGCAGCGGCGGGTCGCCGGGCGCCGCGGTGTCGCGGTGCAGCGCGCCTCCGGTCGCCCGATCGACCAGGTCACGCACCCGCGTGGTGCAGTTGTCGTTGAAGTGGTGGTAGCGGTAGTAGGTCGCCTCGCGCACATCGGCGGCGTGCAGGGTCAGGGCGAGCGCGCGCGCCGCCTCCGCCGACAGCGGCAGCCGCTGCCGCCACAAGGTGCGATCCTCGGCTGCGTAGCTCTTGATCATCGCGGGTAGCGTCCGCACCGAGACCCAGAACAGCGCCCGCCCGCGCACGAAGCTCCAGGTCAGCGGTCCCGGGGTGCTGAAATCGGCGGTGCCGTAGTTGTAGCAGCGCCCGAGCGGGCTCTGCGTGTCGGTGACGCAGATCGCGGCGTGGCCAAAGCGGCTGAACAGCTCGTCGCCCGGCCCCATCGTGTACACATCGATGAGGGGCGGCGGGTCGCCCTCCGGGGCCGGGCCCGGCACCACGGCGGGGCTCGCCGGCGCGGCGGGCAGCGGGCGCAGCAGGCCGAGCAGACAAAAAAGCCCGACGACAAGACCGCTGCCAAGGTGGAGCGGGCGACGCCACCGCCAGCGCTTCGGAGCCCCAGAGCCATCGGAACCACCGGAGCCGCTGGAACCACCGGAGCCGCCGGAGCCACCAGAGCCGCCAGAGCCGCCAGAGCCGCCAGAGCCGCCAGAGCCGAAGGGACCGCTGGAGCCGTCGGTGGCGAAGGGACCGCTGGAGCCGCCGGTGGCGAAGGGACCGCTGGAGCCGTCGGTGCCGCCAGAGCCGTCGGTGCCGAAGGCCCACGGGCGGGGCAGGGTCGGGCTCGCGGAGCCGGCTTGGCAATCGGCTGCCAGTCCGGCCAGCCGCCGGGTTCCAGTCACGCAGGTCTGCAGCATGCTGCTCCTATCATGAAAGCGCCCCTCCGCCGCGCGCAAGCGCTGAGGTGGACCGGCGATTTTGGCCGCCGGACGAGCTCTGGCGGGTGCCCGCCCGCTGCCCGGCAGGCTTGCGTCGGGCAGGTTGGCCTTTTGCCCCAGATCGCGCTATGAACCACATAGAGCATGCACCCGATCTCGCACCCTGACTCCGAGGCGCTCGCCGAGCCCTCGCTGGCCGTGGGCGTTGGCGGCTCCGCGAGCCCGCCGTCCCTCAACCCTGGTTCCTCTACATCTACTGGCGCGGGCGGAGCTCCGCCGCGTCGCTCGCGCTGGAGTCTGGCGGCGGCGCTCGGCAGCGGCCTGCTTCTCGCCACCGGAGTCCTGGCCACCGTCAGCGGGCTCGTTCTGACCCACCGCAACGCCCGGCGCACCGTCCCCGGCCTGCTGCTTGACGGCGAGCAGCTGGGCGAGCTCGATTTCGCGGCGCTGCCGGCGCGGCTCCACCAGGTCAGCGAGCGCTTCCTCGACCGCCAGGTCCGCCTGCGCGTCGGTCGCGAGCGTGAGTCGGCGCGCTGGCGCGAGCTCGGGCTGCAGGTCGACGAGGCGGCGCTGCTCGGTCGGCTGCGCGAGCTCGGCCACAGCGGCGATCCGCTTGTCGATCTGCAGTCCTACTGGCGCGGCCGCAACCGCGGCTACACCCTGCAGCTGCCGGTGTCCATCGACGAGAAGAAGGCCCTGGAGTTCCTGATGGAGCTCAAGGAGAAGGTCGACCGCGGCCCGATCGACGCCCGCCTGGATCTGGAAAAGCACACCATCGCGCCCGAGAAGCCCGGCTACCTGCTGCGGGTCTACGACTCGCTGGTGACCCTGCAGTACACCGCGCGCGCCCTGCGCACCGGCGGCGAGGCCAAAGAGCTGCAGCTCGCCGTCGCCGTGTCGCCCCCCCCGGTGCGCTGCGCCGACCTCCACCATCTGGTCGTCTCGCCCGTTCTGGCCGGCTGGG
>DAOMZC010001010.1:0-2774 GCA_035437965.1 Pseudomonadota bacterium | reverse complement strand
AGCGGAGATGCCGTGACCCTGTCGCTGGCCTTCCTGGTGCTGCGGGAGAGCCTGTCGGCGGCGGAGCGGGCGGCCTACCTCCTGCAAGGGGTGTTCGACTACAGCCACGCCGGGGTGGGGCAGTTCCTCGACAAGGACGAGGCGGCGTGCCGGCAGCTGTGCCACCGCGCCCGGGCCCACCTGGCGGCGCGGCGACCCCGCTTCGCCGCCGACAAGGAGCAGCACCTGCGCCTGCTCGGCGGCTTCATGCAGGCGGTGGCGGCCGGCGACCTGGCGGGCCTTACCGGCATGCTGTCGGCCGACGCGGCAAGCTACTCCGACGGCGGCGGCAAGGTCCGCGCGGCGCTGAACGTGGTGCGCGGGGCGGACCCGATCGCTCGGCTGTGGCTGGGCCTGCAGCGCCGGCCGTCGTTTGCCAGCACGGCGCAGCGCGAGGTGCGCGAGGTCAACGGCTGGCCGGCGCTGGTGTTGAGCACGGACGGCCAGGTGCAGCTGGTCCTCGGCATCGAGACCGACGGCGACAAGATCCATGCCCTGCACGCCATCCTCAACCCCGACAAGCTGGCGCGGCTCTAGGCCGGCGGCGGCCGGCGCGACTAGGGCAGCGCCGCGGCCAGGAAGCTGCGGCCGCGCGGCCACGCCGGCAGCCCGAAGCCGTCGCACAGGGTCTGGGCAACGTCGAAGAAGCCGTCGCGCACCCCCAGATCGGCGCGCTCGCGGCGCGGCGCCGCCGCCCCGAACGCCAGGATCGGCACCTCTTCGCGCGTGTGGTCGGTGCCGCCCCACGTCGGATCATTGCCGTGATCGGCGGTGAGCATCACCAGGTCGCGCGGCCCGAGCCGCGAGAGGAGCTGCGGCAAGAACGCGTCGAACTCGCTGAGCGCCCGGCCGTAGCCGACCGGGTCGCGGCGGTGGCCGTAGAGCATGTCGAAGTCGACGAGGTTGACGAAGATGAGGCCCCGCGGCGTCTCGTCGAGGGCCTTGAGGGTCAGCGCCAGCCCGTCGGTGTTACCCTCGGAGTGGATGTTCTGGGTGACGCCTTGGCCGGCGAAGATGTCCCAGATCTTGCCGACCCCGACGACCGGCAGGCCGGCCGCGCTGATCCGGTCGAGCACCGTCGGCTCGGGCGGCGGCAGGGCGAAATCGCGGCGGTTGTAGGTCCGCTTGAAGGCGCCGGGCGGGCCGATGAACGGGCGGGCGATGACGCGGCCGATCTGGTACTCGTCGCACAGGCGGCGGGCGATGACGCAGGCGCGGTACAGCTCGGGCAGCGGCACCACCTCTTCGTGGGCGGCGATCTGGAACACGCTGTCGGCCGAGGTGTAGACGATGAAGGCGCCGGTGCGCAGGTGCTCCGGCCCGAGCTCGTCGAGGATCGCCGTCCCCGAGGCCGGGCAGTTGCCGAGTACGCCGCGCCCGGTCTCGGCGGTGAAGCGGTCGAGCATCGATTTGGGGAAGCCGGTCGGGAAGGTCGGGAAGGCGTGGTCGATCTGCAGGCCGCACAGCTCCCAGTGGCCGGTGGTGGTGTCCTTGCCGGCGCTGCGCTCGCGCAGGCGGCCGAAGGCGCCGCGCGGTGCGTCCGACCGCGGTACCCCGACGACCTCGGTGAGGTGACCCAGGCCCAGCGCCGCGAGGTTGGGCAGCTGCAGGCCGCCGAGCCGCCGGCTCAGGTTGCCGAGCGTGTTGGCGCCCGTGTCGCCGTAGCTCGCGGCGTCGGGGGCGGCGCCGACGCCGCACGAGTCCAGGACGATCAGCACCACGCGGTCGAGTGCGCCGCCGGCCGGGTCTGCGGATATAGATGAAGAGCTCATGACCATGACCTAGTGTCTAACACGGACTGCCGCGGCCGGCTGCGCGCTCAGTAACCGCCGGTTTTTCCCGACGAGCCGGCCGGACGGGACTGGCCCGACGCTCCAGAGGCGGAGCGGGCCGCGGCTGGACGCGCGGGGGGGCTCGGCTCGCGACGCAGCCAGGGTCGATCGTTGCGCGCGCTCGGCGCCGGCTCGCTCGCCTTGGTCTTGCACTCGTTGACGATCGCGACCGAGGCGGAGGCGCCGATGCGGCTGGCCCCGGCGGCGCGCATCTTGGTCGCGTCCTCGCAGGTGCGCACCCCGCCCGAGGCCTTGACCCCCATGTCGCTGCCCACCAGGCGCCGCATGAGCGCGATGTCCTCGACAGTGGCCCCGCCCGGTCCGAAGCCGGTGGAGGTCTTGACGAAGTGCGCCCCGGCGACCTTGGCGAGGGTGATGCCGATGACCTTCTCTTCCTGGCTCAGCGCCCCGGTCTCGAGGATGACCTTGACCCGCGCCGGGCGGGCGGCCTCGACGACCTTGCGGATGTCATCGTGGACGAGGCCATAGTCGCGCGACTTGAGGGCGCCCTGGTTTATCACCATGTCGATCTCTTCGGCGCCGGCGCGCACCGCCTCGCGGGCCTCGAAGGCCTTGGCGCCCGGGGCCATCGCCCCGAGGGGGAAGCCGACCACCGCGCACACCATGACGCCGCTGCCGGCGAGCAGCCGCTTGGCCTGGGGGACGAAGCTCGTGTTCACGCACACCGACGCAAACCGGTACTTGCGGGCCTCGTCGCACAGGCGCTGCACGTCGGCGCTGGTGGCGTCGGCCTTGAGCAGCGTGTGATCGATCATCGCCGCGATGTCCTCGGGGGCGCGGCCCGTCCCCTCGGCCGAGCCGACGCGGCCGGCGCCCTCGGCGGCGAGCGCGCGCACCGCCTCGGGACGGCGCACCGTGCACAGCCCGCAGGTGCTGCAGCGC
>DAOMZC010001009.1:0-2780 GCA_035437965.1 Pseudomonadota bacterium | reverse complement strand
CGACGAACGCGGCCAGGCCCGGGGCTCGCCGCAGCAGCGGCACGAGCTCCCGCTGGGCATCGATGGCGATGCCCTTGCCGCGACAGCACGCCTGCCCGCAGGAGGCGCAGTCATAGCGGAAGGCACCGTCCAGAAACGTGAAGAAAAACGGGACCATCCTGGCAGCGTACCACGCCCCGGGCGCAGGCGGCGCCGACGCGACCTGCTCCCAGCGGCAGTGCCATGAGGGGCGCAGCGGCAGTTTAGGCGGCGAGCCCGAGCTGTCGTCGTGGGAGCGCGGATCGGCGCAGCGGTCGGTGAGGCAGCGGGCCCAAGCCGGGCGGGCGCGGCTAGCGGAGCTGAACGGGGAAGCGGGACTTGAGGTGGCTCACCACCCGCTCGTGGGCCTTGTGGACCTCTTCGTCGACCAGGGTGCGGTCGGGGAGGCGGTAGGTGAGGTTGAACAGCAGGCCCTTGTGGCCGGCGGGGACGTGGCCGGCCTCGCGGTAGTCCTCGAGGATGTGGACCTCACCGAGAAGCGCCTCGCCGGCCGCGTGCAGGGTCGCGATCAGGTCGCCGGCGGGGACGGCGACGTCGACGAAGAACGACAGATCGCGGGTCACGGCAGGGAAGCGCGACGGCGCCGCGTAGAGCCGGGACGGGCGGGCGAAGTCGGGCACGTTCAGCTCGAAGGCGAGGATGGGGGACTCGATGGCCAGCTTGTGGCGCAGGTCGGGGTGGACCTCGCCGTAGCTGCCGAGGAGCTCTCCGGTGGCGGCGCTGACGACGACCGCCGCGACGCCCGGGTGCAGCCACGGGGTCTCGTCCGCCGCGGCGGCGCGCACATAGACCTGGTGCGGCTCGCCCGCGCCGACGGGCAGGGCGGCCCACAGGAGCTCGTAGCCGAGCCCCGCGAGCAGCTGCTCGACCATGCCGCGCACGTCGTGGATATCCAGGCGATCCGCGGGGCCGGGCTTGAGCAAATACTCGCGGTGGCCGGCGAGCACGCCCGCGACCCGGGTCGGCTCGGCCGGCAGGAGCTCGCCCGGGCGCGGCAGGAAGACCTCGCCGACCTCGAACAGCCGCACCTCGTCGAGGCCATGGCTGAGGTTGTGGTGCATCGAGTCGAGCAGCCCGGGCAACAGCTGGGTGCGCAGCACCGACAGCTCCTCGCGCAGCGGGTTGTCCAGGCGCAGCGGCGGCCGGGCCTGCGCCCCACCGACCAGGCGCAGCCGCTCGGGGCCGACCATGGAGAACAGGATGACCTCGTCGAGCCCGAGCGCGGTGCAGATGTCGCGCGCGGTCTCGGCGTTGCGGCGGGCGCGCAGGGCCGGCGTCGACTCCGCCGGCGGCGCCACCCCCAGCCGGGGCAGGGTCGGGGGCAGCTTGTCCAGGCCGTGGACGCGGCCGACCTCTTCGACCAGGTCGATCTCGCGGCTCAGATCCGGCCTGAACGTCGGCACGCTCACCTGCAGCGTCTCGCCGGGGCCGGCCTCGACCGCAAGGCCCAGGCGGCACAGCGCCGTGGTCTGCTGCGCGGCGGGGACGTGCATGCCCCAGATGGCGTCGGTGCGCGCCGGGCGCAGCTCGAGCTGGCGGGGGCCGCGCGGCTCCGGGTAGAGGTCCAGGCAGCCGGGGGCCAGGCGTCCGCCGGCCAGCTTCAGGATCTGCGCCGCGCAGGACTGCGCCGCGTGCAGGACGCCGGCGTTGGGGTCGGCGCCGCGCTCGAAGCGGTGCGACGCCTCGGTGTGCAGCTTGAAGCGGCGCGCGGTGCGGCGGACCGTCGCCGGGTCGAAGTAGGCGCTCTCCAGCAGGATGTCGGTGGTGGTGGCGCGGACCTCGCTGTCCTGCCCGCCCATGACCCCGGCGAGCGCGGTGGCCCGCTCGGCGTCGGCGATGACCAGATCTGTCGGGGCGAGCTGGCGGTCGGCGCCATCGAGGGTGCGCAGGGTCTCGCCGGGCCGGGCCCGCCGGATCACCAGCCGCTGACCGCGCAGCGCCTGCAGATCGAAGGCGTGCAGCGGGTGCCCCCACAAGAGCAGCGCGAGGTTTGTCGCATCGACCACGTTCGAGCGCGGACGGACGCCGAGCCGCTGCAGCCGCAGCCGCTGGCGCAGCGGGCTCGGACCGATGGTGACGCCGGTGATCACGTGCGCCAGGTAGCGCGGGCAGCCCTGCGGATCGAGGAGCTCGACCTGCGCCAGCTCGGACGCCGGCCGCGGACCGAAGGCGGTGCTGGCGAGCGTTGCGGTGAGATCGGTGGCAAGCGGGCGGAGCCGCGCCCCATGGTCGGCCAGGAGCGCCGCGAGCTCGCGCGCCACCCCGACGTGCCCGAGCAGATCGGGGCGGTTGGCGGTGATGTCGAGCTCCGATATTGCTTCATTAAACGTTGATGTTCAGCGCCGGTTACATTCATCAACATACCAATAGATATAGGTGATGCAAATACATTTTCTAATTTAAACCCTTGAGCCCTGAAAGAAGGATCTTTCGATGCTACCGATTGAAACATGCCTTTATGTGCATCTACAATTTCATTTTGAAAACCCAGCCACATAAATTGCGGATGTGTTGCAAAATTTTTCCCTAATGCCGGTAATTTTGATTGAAAACCGGATTGCATCATAATGCGTGTTGAGCCAAATGCACCACCACAAAGTATTACTTTCTTGCCTTCAAAACTCACTTTGTTGCCTTTTTGCAGTCCATGTATTTTACAAGTAGTACTATTGGGTTCTACTTTTTCAATTTGAGTTTCTGTTATAATTTCCAACCCTTCTTTTTCTGCTTTTTGTACAAAT
>DAOMZC010001008.1:0-2782 GCA_035437965.1 Pseudomonadota bacterium | reverse complement strand
CGACCGCAATCGCTCGCTCGCGCCGGCCCTTGTCGCGCGGCCTCGCCTCGTTCAACCGCGACCGCTATCACTCGCGCCGGCTCTTGTCGCGTGGCCTCGCCTCGTTCAACCGCGACCGCAATCGCTCGCTCGCGCCGGCCCTTGTCGCGCGGCCTCGCCTCGTTCAAGCGCGACCGTGATTACTCACGCCGGCCCTTGTCGCGCGGCCTCACCTCGTTCAAGCGCGATCGCAATCGCTCGCACCGGCCCTTTCTTGGGGCCGGCGTCCAGCGGCTTAAAGTCGGTTCGTACCGTCGATCGAGAAGGGCTTTTTGACCGCCGGCTTGTTCGGCGGCGGCTGCGGCCGCTGCGCGGTCTCGAGCAGCAGCTTGCGGAAGTGCCCGGCGAGCGCCGGCAGGGTGTGCGGTTCCAGGGCGACGAACTGCAGCAGCCGGCGGTCGCTCTCGCCGCCCAGCTTGGGCAGGCCCTCGCCGGCGCGCTGCAGCGCCGCCGCGTCGCTGGCGAACATCGGATCGCCGCGGTACACGAGCAGCGTCTGGCGCAGCGGCGGCAGCGCCTCCTTGCTCCCGAGCTGGACCAGGGCGGCGACGATGTCCTTCAGCGCCGCCGCCGGCGTGCTCGGGTCGCCCAGGCGCTGCACCAGCACCGGCACCGCCTCGGTCGCCCCCACCGCCGCCGCGGCGCGCGCCAGGGTGTCCAGGCCCCGCGGTCGCCGATCCTCAAGGAAGTCGTAGCTCTGGTTGAGCGCCGCGACGAGCTGTCCGGCGACCTCGGGCTCCTTGCGCTGCACCAGCACGTCCCCGGCGGCGTGCGCCAGCTGGTGCGGCAGTCCCTCGGCGGTCACAACGCGGATGAGCTCCGCCGTCGCCTCCTTGCCGGGCACGCCGCCAAGCGCCTGCACGGCGAACGACTTGACCGACAGGAAGCTCGAGTCGCGGTCAAAGATGATCCCGTGCAGGACCTCCAGCACCGGCGCCGGCTGGGCCGCGGCGGTGGCCGGCGGCGCGAAGCCCTCGACGTCGAAGGTCGCCCCGAGCACGTGCTGGCCCGGCTTGAGCTGCAGGCGCTGCGTGAGCAGCTTGGCGCCGCTCTGCCGGGCCAGCGCCCCGAGCTCGCCGTCCTGCGCCGCGTACAGCACCACCTGGTCGTTCATCTCCGAGGCCATCAGGTTCTGCCGCGGCTGCGCGTAGGCCCACTTCACCGCGCCAGAGTCGGTGTTGACGCCGAAGAAGAAGCGGTAGCTGTGCAGC
This sequence comes from Pseudomonadota bacterium, assembly GCA_035437965.1. GTDB lineage: Bacteria > Myxococcota_A > Polyangia > Palsa-1104 > JAEUJZ01 > CALFML01. Next base: position 1,532 of record DAOMZC010001008.1, on the reverse strand, counting down.
ACCGCCTGACTGTCACGGAAGCGCAGCTTGCCGCCTTCGCTGTCGGTGTCCCACAAGAGACGGTTGCGATCGAAGGCGGAGAAATCGGTCTGCTCGGCGCGGTAGCCGTCCCAGTTCAGGAACACCCGCACCCGCTCGCCGAGGTTTGGGGCCAGGTAGGCGATCTCCTTGCGCTCGCCGCGCACGCTGCGCTCGTCGAGCATCGCCACCCCGGCGCTGCCGACGCCGTAGAAGAACCCCTTGGGGCCGGGCCGGACAAAGCCGATCTGCTCGTCCTTCTGGCGGATGCGGGTAAGCTCGGCGCCGCTGCGGGCGTCGAGGACGACCACGTCCTGGTAGCTGTAGGGCAGCGCCAGGAGCCCTCCCGCCGCCGCCGGGGCGCCCACCGAGCCCTGCGCCGGCAGCCGCCACACCCGCTGCCCGCTGAGCGACAGCGCGGTGACCCAGCTGTGGCTCTGCCCGGAGACCTTGGCCCGGGTGACGTAGTAGACCTGGTTCTGGTCGGCGGTGAGGCCGGCGAGCGTCTCACCCGGTTCGAGCGCCACCCGGGCGCGCGCGGCCCCGCTCTGGGCGTCGCGCAGGACGAGCTCCGCGGCGCCCTCGCGGTGGAAGATCACGCCCTGGGCGACCGCGAAGCGCGAGCGCACCTCGGCGGGCACCGCGAAAACCTGCTTGCCGTCGGTCAGGTCGTAGCCGATAAGGGTCCGCTCGACCTCGGCGGGCGGGGCGGCCTCCTTGGGACCGCGGCGCTCGGGGCCGGCGAACACGTAGACCATCGCGTGGCCGCTGCCGTTCATCGGCGCCTTGGGCACCGCCGCCTGCTGCAGCCGCGCCAGCGTCGGCTTGAGGGTCTGCAGATCGTTATCCTGGGTGTGGATCGAAAACGGCGCCTCGGCGCAGCCGATAGCCAGCAGGGTGCCGGCGCCGAGCAGCGCCGTCCGCCGCCGCCGCGCCCGGCTCGACCCCGGGGAGCCGACGGAGCCAGAGGAAAAATTCGTGGGGGCAAAGCTCCGGGTCGTCATTTGGCCGTCCTCTGCTCGATGATCTTGCTCGCCTCGATGCGCGACAGGCGGGCCTTGTCGGCCTTGTCCTTGCCGGTCTCCTTCAGGTAGTCGCCGAGGATGTCGATGGGCTGGCCGCCGGGCAGCTTGCCGAGGGTCTTTACGACCTCCAGGCGCAGCGGGTCCGGCCCGAAGTCGGGACGCAGCAAGAGAAGGCCCAGGGTCTCGGTGATGAAGCTGTCGGGGACGTTGCCGATCATCTCGCTCAGCGCCCGCGCGGTGTCGGCGCCGCCGATCTTGCCGAGCGCCGCCGGGGCCGCCGAGTCCTTGCGCAGAAGCAGCTTGATGAGCGCCGGCTCGGCGCTGCGCTCGCGCCGCTCGCCGAGCGCCTCGGCGGCCACCGCGCGCACCTCGGAGCTGCTGTCCGACAACGCCGCGACCAGCAGCGGGACCACCTGGGGAGCGACCGATGCCGCCGCGGTCTCGGTCGGCGCGGCGGTCGGCTTGGCGGCCTTCAGCGGTGGCTTGCCG
>DAOMZC010001007.1:0-2782 GCA_035437965.1 Pseudomonadota bacterium | reverse complement strand
GGCCCGTGCGGCGCCGCTCAGCCAGCTACCGCTGCCCGCCGCGCTGCGGCTCCCCGTACTGAGCCCGCACACCTGCGCCTCGCTAGACTGCGAGTACCAGCCGCTCTGCCACGCCCGCCCCCCGAGCGCGCGCGCCCCGGCAGGCCCGCCGCCGGAGCCCAGCCGCCATCCAGAGCCTGACGAGTACCCTACCCTCGCCGAGTACCTGGAGCCGCTGCCCCAGGATGAAAACCAGTGAGCCCAGCCAGCCCTGCGCTGAGGGCCGAACCGATTTTCGTCCAGCTGTTGTCTGAAGCGAACGATGCGCCCCCGGCAGCCTGGTCCGCCCGGGCAGCGGCGGAGGCGGCCGACCTCGGGCCGCGGGCTCGCGCCGCCTGCTCACCGGGGCCGCGCCGCGGTTGCGTCCGGGCTCTTGGGGCGTAGCATAAGCGCATGTCAGCGAGCTCGATTGAAGGAGATGAGGAGCAGGTGGCCAAGCTCGTGCGCGCCGCCCGCCGGGTGGCGGTGCTGGGCATCAAGACCGAGGCGCAAGCGGCGCAGCCGGCCTATTACGTGCCCGCCTACCTCGCCGCCGCGGGCCTCGAGGTGATCCCGGTCCCGGTCTATTACCCCGAAGTGACCCGGATCCTCGGGCGCCCGGTGTACCGGCAGCTGGCTGCGGTGCCCGGCCCGATCGACATCGTCGAGGTCTTCCGCCGGCCCGAGGATCTGCCGCCGCACCTGCCGGACCTGCTCGCTGCGCGCCCGCACGCCGTCTGGCTGCAGAGCGGCATTGTCCACGAGCAGGTCGCGGCGCAGCTCAGCGCCGCCGGCATCCTCGTCGTGCAGGATCGCTGCCTGATGGTCGAGCACCGGCGCTACGGCGCGCGCCGGCCATGAGCAGCGCCAAGAAGGAAGTCCGTCGCGCCGCCGCCCGCCTCGCCAACCTGGGCAAGGTAGTGGTGGTGACCGAGTCCCAGCCCGAGCGCCTGCGCGCCGCCGTCCAGAGCCTGCGCACCGAGGAGACCTACGACGACGCCGCCGCCTGCGCCGCCTGCCGATCCGTCCAGGCCGGCGACCCGAGCGCGCTGTGCCCCGAGCACCTCGCCAAGGCGCTGGGGTTCTGACGGCGTCCGCCGGTGGGCGCTGGTGCCGCGGCCGCCCGGCCCGATTGTCGCTACAATAAGCAGGCGCGTGCAAGCCAGGCTGCGCCGGTGAAGGGCCCGCCCGGGGCGGCGGCGCGGCGGGCGGCATCAGGTCGCGCGGAGGTGGTGGCGAGATGGCCTTGGTCCGCAAAAGTGGCGAGCTCCCGAGGGCTGCACCGGCCCTGCGCGAGCTCTACCGCGATGCCTATGTTTCGGTGCTGCTCGATGAGGGGCAGAAGCTCCTCCGCTTCAACCGGAGCGCCCAGCCGTTCCCCGATCTGGAGGCGCCGCACCGGACCTACGACGTGGTGATCCCGCTCGCCGAGCCCTTCGCTCGCGCCGGCTTCAACCTGCTGACCGACCTGCGTGCCGCCCCCGGCCGCAACGATCCGGCGTTCGAAGCGATGATGAAGTCCCTGCGCGGCCGCCTGCAGGCGCCTTTTGCCCGCCGCGCCACGCTGATCGCGACCGCGGTCGGCGCGATGCAGGTCCGCCGCCTGACCAAAGAAGACGGCATGGAGCGCATGGTCTCCGCCGATGAGGCCGAGCTCCTCCGCTACCTGAGCGGCCAGCCTGACACCAGGCCCGACGGTCGCTAGGGCGGGCTCTGGAGGTAAAACAGGAACTCTTCGTTGCCTGCCGGCCCGCGCAGGGGGGAGTCGGTCACCCCGATGACCCGGCAGCCGAGCGCCTCGGCGGCCTGGGTGCAGCGGGCGATGGCCTGCTCGTGCAGCGCCCGCTCGCGCACCACGCCGCCCTTGCCGACCTGGCCCTTGTCGACCTCGAACTGCGGCTTGATGAGGGTGATGATCGGGCGGCCGCCCCGCCCCACCGCCGCCACCAGGCGCGGCAGGATCAGCGTCTGCGAGATGAACGACACATCGCACACCGCCAGATCCGGGACGAACGGCAGCGTCTCGGGGTCCAGGTTGCGGGCGTTGACGCGCTCGCGCACCGTCACCCGCGGATCGCTGCGCAGGGGCCAGGCCAGCTGGCCGTAGCCGACATCGATCGCGCACACCCGCGCCGCCCCCGCCTGCAGCAGGCAGTCGGTGAACCCGCCGGTCGAGGCCCCCACATCGATCGCCGAGCGCCCGCTTACATCGATGGCGAAGAAATCGAGCGCTCGCTTCAGCTTGAGCCCGCCGCGTGACACGTACGGCAGCGGATCTTGCCGCACCGCCACCGCGGCGTCGGCGTCAACGGTGGTGCCGGCCTTGGTGACTACCTGACCGGCGACCGTGACCTCGCCGGCGAGGATCAGCGCCTGGGCGCGCTCCCGGCTCGGACACAGCCCATCGGCGACGAGCCGCAGGTCGAGCCGCAGCGCCCGCCGCCCGGCCCGCCCCGGTGAGCCGGCCGGCGCCGGCGAAGCCGCGGACCCGGGAGGAGACAAGGGGAGCGAGCGCGCCATGGCCCGCTTGTACCGGCAGCCAGGGCGGCGGGCAAGCAGTTCCGCGGGAAAAGTGGGGCCGAGCGGCGGGCGGTCGTCGTTCCCGGTGCTGCTGCCGCACGCTTGTACCGACAGCCACAGCGGCGGGCCAGCAGTTCCGCGGTCGGCGGGCGGTCCGGTTTTGCTGCCGCGCTTTTTCGGCAGCCACACCGGCAGCCACACCGGCAGCCACACCGGCGGCCAGCAGTTCCGCGGTCGGCGGGCG
>DAOMZC010001006.1:0-2782 GCA_035437965.1 Pseudomonadota bacterium | reverse complement strand
GCGGGTCCTGTCACCTGCGGCACCCCGCCGCGCGCGTCGGGGCCCCCGCCTCCGGTGCCACCCACTCCTGAGTTGAGAATATAGGCTTCAGCTGGGACTACTTTTTCCTACAGCTTGAGACAGGTCGCGACTGGGAAGGAGCGCAGCTAGCCGCGCGGACGCGGCGCCGCCTGGAGAAGCGGCGCGGGGGACGGGCAAGGAACGGTGAGCGGGGAGTTACTCGACTACGATGGTTCCGCGCAGCATGTTCATGCCGCAGGTGAAGCCGAGCTCTTTCTTGTCGGTCGGCATCGTCATCGCCACCTCGGTGGGCTTATCGGGGTCGAGCACGAGCTTGCGCTGATCGGGGAGCAGGAGCTCGTGCCCGCACTCGCCGGAGTCGCGGCTGTAGTGGAACACCAGGACCACCGGCTCGCCGGGCTTGCCGGTGATGCGCTCGGGCTTGTAGGCGAACTTGCCGACCTGGATGTCGATGCGGCGCGGCCCGGTCTGCGCGGCGCCGGCGGCCGGGGCGGTGGTCGCGGCCTGGACTGCCCCGGCCGGCTGCATGGCCGCCGCCGGCTCGGTCGTCGCCGCCTTGTCTTTGCACCCGCCAAGGGCGAGCCCGGCGAGCAAGGGGATTATCAGTCGAGCTACTTTTGTCATCGTCAGAACCTTCCGTTGAAGACCAACCCGGCGCAAGCCGGGCCACCACAGGGTGGTAGGAGAAGCTTCCTACAGCGTACCCGATCCCCGCCCCGACCGGGTCCAAGACCCCGTTGTCCGAGGCGATATGGAACAAAGTTGCCGGCGTTGCGCGCGCTGTCAAGGCGGGCCGGGCCGCGCTTTTCGGCGATCAAGCCCTGATTGCCGACAGCTCGCGAGCGATCTGGCGACCGCTCGTGCGCGATCTGGCGACCGCTCGTGCGCGATCTGGCGATCGCTTGACAGGGCAAAAAACCGGTGGCATGGTTTAGACCATCACGGTCTAAACGATCTGGTCCAACTAAGTCGGTTTGGGAGCCCCTCCCCCGTCGCGAAAGGTAGAGCCGCTGATGCCCCGGCCCCGGTTTGACAAGCTCGCTCCCGAAGTGCGCGCCCGCATCCTCCAGGCCGCGGCCCAGGAGTTCGGCGAGAACAACTACGCGGACGCCTCGCTCAACCGCGTCATCGAGCTGGCCGGGATCAGCAAGGGCTCGCTGTACTACTACTTCGATGACAAAGAGGACCTGTTCGGGGCGGTGATGACGCACCTGGAGGAGCAGTCCGACGGCATGTTCGAGCCGCTCCCCGCCGACACCACCGCGGAGAACTACTGGGACAAGCTCGCCGAGCATGCCCGGCTGGTGTTCCGGACGATCCGCGAGAACCCCTGGATCATGGCGTTTGGCCGGCTGTTCCACGACACCATGAAGAACCCGCCGTCCGCGGGCCCGCTGGCCGAGTGCATGCGCAAGATGCATAAGGCCCGGGCCGACGTCGTCCAGCGCGGCCAGGAGCTCGGCGTGGTGCGCACGGATCTGCCGCTGGATCTGCTGCTCACGGTGATAGAGGGCATGGATCAGAGCGTGCACCCGTGGATGGCGCAGCACTGGAATCAGCTTACGGAAGACCAGCGCGAGGCCCTGGGCATGCAGATGCTCGACCTGAAGCGGCGGGTCATGCAGCAGCTGCCGGGCGAGACCAGGGCGGTCGCTGCCGGCGCGCCCGTGGACGCGGGGGACGGCAAAAAGGATAGCGAGGTGCCGCCACCGCGGCGAACCCGGCGGCGTTAGTCGCCAGCGCCGAGATACTGACTGCGATCGCGGAGCGAAGCCGGGCCGGAGCGGCGCGGTGGGCTCACCTGAGGTAGCTGGGGTCTGCTCGGGCGGAGGGTGGCCGGCGCGAGATGCGCGGCGCTGCGCCCAGCTGGATAAGGACAGGTCTTGCCTGTCGTCGATGGGTCTGGTCGAGGCCAGACCTTTGAGGGCGTCTTTATGCGTTCACGCGTAGCTAAGACTGGGTACGGAGCTTGCGCCTTGCTGCTCGTGCAGCTCACCGGCGCTCCCGCCATGGCGCAGGCCGCGTCGGCGGGGGCGCCGCGGGCCGTGGCGGGGCCGGAGGGGCCGCAGGGGCCGGAGGTACCGGAGATAAAAGACGCGCCGGAGGTAAAAGATGCGGCCCAGCGCCCGCTTACCCTCGACGAGGCGCTGGCGCTCGGTGAGAAGAACAACCGCGATCTGCTCGCCGCCCGGGCCCGCCTGGGCGGCGCCCACGCCGATGTCGAGCGCGCCCTGGCGGCGCTGCTGCCGACGGTGACGGCGCAGGGGAAGTTCACCTACAACTATCCCGAGGTCTCTTTCGATCTCGGCCAGATCCTCGGCGCCAGCAGCGCGATGGCGGCGGCGGCGATGGGGGCGGCGGCGGCTCCCGCGACGGCGAGCGGCGCGATTGCGCTCACCCCGCAGACCCAGCTCGATGGCCTCATCGCGGCGAACATCCCGCTGCTGGTCCCGGCGGCCTACCCGGCCCTGGCGGGCGCGCGGGCCGGCTATCGCGCGCAGCAGAAGCGCCTGGAGGTGACGACGGCCCAGCTGCTGCAGTCGGTGGCGACGGCGTTCTTTGCCGCCGCCGGCGCCGACGAGCTGGTCAGCGCGCGCCGCCACGCCATCGAGGTCGCGCAAAAGACGGCCGACATCGCCCGCGTCCGGCTGGCCGCCGGGGTCATCAACCGCGTCGAGGTGACGCGCGCCGAGCTGGCCCTTCTGCAGGCCCGGCAGCGGCTGCTCGAGTCGCAGGACACGCGCGCCGCCGCCTACCGAAC
>DAOMZC010001005.1:0-2787 GCA_035437965.1 Pseudomonadota bacterium | reverse complement strand
CAGCACGGCGAGGTCTTCGTCACCGAGGACGGCGCCGAGACCGACCTCGACCTCGGCCACTACGAGCGCTTCCTCAGCGCCCGCATGACGCGCAAGAACAACTTCACCACCGGCCAGGTCTACGAGTCGGTGATCCGCAAGGAGCGGCGCGGCGCCTACCTGGGCGCCACGGTCCAGGTCATCCCCCACATCACCGACGAGATCAAGGGCAACATCCGCGCCTGCGCCGCGGGCTACGACCTGGCGATCATCGAGGTCGGCGGCACCGTCGGCGACATCGAGTCGCTGCCGTTCCTCGAGGCGATCCGCCAGCTGCGCCACGAGCTCGGGCCGCAGAACTCGGTCGCCATGCACCTCACCCTGGTGCCGTACATCGCCGCCGCCGGCGAGCTCAAGACTAAGCCGACCCAGCACTCGGTGCAGAAGCTGCGCGAGATCGGCATCTCACCGGACATGCTGCTGTGCCGCTGCGATCGCCCGATCCCGCCCGGTCAGAAGCAGAAGATTGCGCTTTTTTCCAACGTGCCCGGCGACGCGGTGTACACCTCGCAGGACGTGGCGACGATTTACGAGCTGCCGCTGCACCTGCACCAGCAGGGCCTGGACGACAAGCTCTGCGAGCTGCTCAACATCTGGTCGCGCACCCCAACGCTCGAGCCGTGGCAGCGGGTGGTCGACACGGTGATGCGGCCGCAGCACGAGGTGACGATCGGCATCGTCGGCAAGTACGTCGACCTCGCCGAGTCGTACAAGAGCCTCAACGAGGCGCTCATCCACGGCGGCATCGCCAGCCACGCCCGGGTGCGCCTGCGCTTCATCGACGCCGAGGAGGTCGACGAAAAGGGCGCCGAGCTGTTCCTGCAGGAGGTCGACGCGGTGCTCGTGCCCGGCGGCTTCGGGGCGCGCGGCATCGAGGGCAAGGTCGCCGCGGTGCGCTACGTGCGCGAGCACAAAGTGCCGTTCTTCGGCATCTGCCTGGGCATGCAGATTGCCGTCATCGAGTACGCGCGCAGCGTGTGCGGCCTGGCCGGCGCCAACTCGTCGGAGTTCGATCCCAAGACCAAGTACCCGGTGATCGACCTCATGCACACCCAGCGCGACGTCGAGGACCTCGGCGGCACGATGCGCCTCGGGGCCTACCCATGCAACCTCAAGCCCGGCACGCGCGCCCAGCTGGCCTACGGCAGCGAGCAGATCAGCGAGCGCCACCGCCACCGCTACGAGGTGAGCAACACCTTCCGCGGCGAGCTGGAGAGCCACGGCATGGTCCTGTCGGGCCTGTCCCCCGACGGCAACCTCGTCGAGATGATCGAGCTCCCCGACCACCCCTACTTCGTCGGCTGCCAGTTCCACCCCGAGTTCAAGAGCCGCCCGATGGACCCCCACCCGCTGTTCCGCCAGTTCATCGCCGCCGCGCTCGCCCACAAAAAGCCGCGCAGCGTGCCGGCCAAGACCTAATCGGCTGGCCACGATGCGCCGCCGTGCGACTGCCGCAGCCTCTGGAAATTCGGGCCGGGATCGCGCTCGCGGCGGATTTTGCGTAGTCTCTTAGCTCGGCTTTTCGGCCGTCGCTCAGGAGTCACGCGCATGTCCCTCCCTGCTGCCGCCCCTTCCTCTGCCAGGTCTCCCGCCGCGCCGGCTGGAGGTGGCCTGCGCCGGCGGACCCAGTACGTCCTGGGGGCGCTCTTGGCGCTGCTCGTGGTGGTGTACTTCGGGCTCGGCGCGGTGGTGTCGCTGAAGCTGGCGCGGCCGCGGCGCAGCTTCGACCCGGAGCGCTCGCCGGCCGCCCAGCAGCTGGCCTACACCGACGTGCGCTTCCCGGCGCGCGGCGGCGACGCCCAGATCGCCGCCTGGTACGTCCAGCACGCCGCGGGGCGCCACGTGCTGGTGATCGTGCACGGCAAGGACTCCAGCCGCACGCGCGAGCACTCGGGGCGCACCGCCGAGCTCATGGCGCGCCTTTACCGCCGCGGCTTCGCGCTGCTCGCCATCGACCTGCGCGGCCACGGCCAGAGCAGCGACGCCCGCCTGAGCTTCGGCATCCACGAGCACCGCGACATCCTGGGGGCGGTGGACTGGCTGCGCGCCCAGGGCTACCCGGCGGGCAGCATCGGCGTGCTGGGGGTCTCGCTGGGGGGGGTCTCGGCGATCCTGGCGGCGGCGCGCGAGCCGGCGATCGGCGCCACCGTCTCCGACTGCGCCTTCGCCGAGCTGGCGCCGCTCATGCGCGACAACTTCACCCGCGTCACGCGGCTGCCGGTGTTCATGCTCTCCTCGGCGCGGCTCATCAACCGGCTGGTCGATGGCTACGACCTCATGCAGCTGCGGCCGGCCGACACGGTGCCGGGGGTGGCGCCGCGGCCGCTGCTGCTCATCCACGGGGACGCCGACCGGCTGGTGCCGATCGCGCACGCCTACACCCTGCACGCCGCCTACCCGCAGTCCGAGCTGTGGGTGCTGCCGGGGGTACGCCACGCGGCGGCGTTCGTCAGCGGCCCGGAAGCGTATGTGGATCATGTGGCGACGTTTTTTGCGCGGAGTCTGACCAACTGAGGGGGGCGCGGGAGCGTCGTTGCGGGGGCGGGTGAGTCGGCCGGGCGAGCTCGTTGCGGGGGCGGGGGAGCCGGGCCTGGCGAGCTCGTTGCGGGGGCGGGTGAGTCGGCCTGGCGAGTTCGTTGCGGGGGGATTCTGGCTGCTGGGGAAGCCAGGCAGAGGGTCCCCTCTTGGAAGGGGTGCAGCGGCGCGGGTCCCCCTTCCCTGCGATCCTTTTTTGCCAGCTGCGCTGAC
>DAOMZC010001004.1:0-2792 GCA_035437965.1 Pseudomonadota bacterium | reverse complement strand
ACCCTGCTGCTGAAGCGGCGCGCGGTAGCCGCCGAGATGCGGCTGCGCTACGCCTGGCGCAGCGACGACATCCGCGCCAGCCACCCGGCCGGCGGCCTCATCGCCATCGCCCGCCGCCGCTAGCGCCGCTCCGAAAACGGCGGCTTCATCAACATCGCTCGCCGCCACTAGCGCCGCTCCGAGCAACGGCGGCTTCATCAACGGCGCTCGCTGCCCTAGCGCAGCTCAAAAGCCGCGGCGCCTCATCGCCATCGCCGCCGTCGCTAGCGCCGCTCAGAGCCGCAGGCGCACCTTCTCGACGAACGCGCGCGGGTTGCCGCTGGCCGCATTGAAGGCATCCAGGATGTCGTCGGCCGGGCAGCGTCCGGCCAGCGCCCCCGCCAGCAGCGGCTCCAGGGAGTCCACTCCCGGTCCGCCGCCGAGCGCGCGCAGGCCGGTCTGGGCGATGCGACAGAGCTCCGCGCACAGCGGCGCGAGCTCGCGACCGCGCAGCCGGGTCTGCAGGCCGTGCCGCGGCACTTCCCGGCGCAGCTGCTCGCGCTCCTCGATGGTCAGGTCGGCGACCAGCGCCCAGGCCGCCGCCTGCGAGGCGTCCGAGTAGAAGACGCCCCGCCACAGCGCCGGCAGCGCCCGGATCATCGGCAGCGGCCCGGCATCGGCGCTGCGCAGCTCGACATACTGCTTGAGCCGCGCCTCGGGGAACAGGGTCGACAGGTGGAGCTCCCAGTCGGCCAGGGTGGCGCGCTCGGCGTGAAATCCCTCGCGCATGAAGCGGCGGAAGGTCAGGCCGCCGGCCGGCGTGTACGTGCCGTGCCGGTAGACGAAGAACATCGGCACGTCCAGCGCCCACTCGGCGTAGGCGCGGAAGCCGGCGTCATCGCGGAACATGAACGGCAGGATGCCGCAGCGGTCGGGGTCGGTGTCGAGCCAGCAGCTCGCCCGGTAGCTCTTGTAGCCGGAGTCCTTGCCATCGACGAGCGGCGAGGCGGCATACAGCGCCGTCACCAGCGGCCCGAGCCCGATGCCCAGGCGCATCTTGGCCACCGCGTCGGCCTCGCTGGTGTAGTCCAGGTTCGCCTGCACGGTCGCGGTGCGCTTCATCATCTCGACGCCCAGCGCGCCGCGGGTCGGCAGGTACTCGCGCATCACCCGGTAGCGGCCCTTGGGCATGTACGGCACATCGCCCCAGGTGCCGAGCGGGCGGAAGCCGCAGCCGAGGAACGCGACGCCGGCGGACTCGGCCAGCGGGAGGAGCTCGCGCAGGTGCTCGTCGAGCTCGGCGGTGCATTCGGTCTCGGTCGGCTGCGGTCGCCCCGACAGCTCGAACTGGCCGCCGGGCTCCAGCGTGACCGAGGCCCCGGCGCGGCGCAGCGCGATGATGTTTTCGCCCTCGCGCACCGGCTGCCAGGATTTCTCGATTAGGCCCTGCAGCAGGGCGCGGATCTGCGGTCGCCCCGGCGCGTCCTCATAGGGCAGCGGCCGCACTCCCCCGTCGGGGTCGAGGGCGACGCCGATCTTTTCGTGCTCTAGCCCGACGCGCTGCTGCGCGGTCGCCTTGCTGCCGCGCTGGAAGTGCGCGAGCAGCTCTTCGGTGTTCTGCAGGAGGGCATCCGCGGCCGGCCCCGAGGACGTGTCATGGGTTTTATTACCGGGCGGGGCAGTGGGGGTAAGCACATGAACCATGGAGCAAACCTGACGTTAGGTTCACTAATGCTAAGGGTCGGCCCCGGCTGCGTCAACGAGTGATAAAATGCCGAGTTCGCCACAGCCAGCACCGCGGCCCGGCGAGCCTGTAGCTCGTCGGGCGTCAGCGCGGCTCGATGAGGTGGTCGGCGACCCCGGTCCCGCTGCTCGCGCGTCCGCCCCCAGCGGCTGCGGCCGACGCGGGCGACCCGGAGGCGCGACCGGCGAGCAGCGCGGCGCGGATCGAGAAGACCGCGCGCGCCACGACGGCACCGCTGCTCGGGCCGGACGCCTCGGTGGTCGCGAGCTCGGCGGACTCGGAGCACGCCGCCGGCTCGCGCGGGGCCTGCTGCAGCCGCTCGGCAAGCGTGTCGAGGAGCTGCAGCTGCGCGGTCTCCCAGCCGCGCAGCGCGCAGACCTGGCGCAGCGCCGCCACCAGCCGCCCGAACTCCGCCGCTGCGCGGGCCAGCGAGCCGAGCCAGACCTGGTAGTCGTTCTCCAGCTCCACACCATCGCGTCCCGCGGCAAAGTCGCAGAGCACGAGCGCCTTCTTGAGCGCCCGCGTCTGCTCGAACCGGACCACGCCCGCCTGGGCGCGCAGCCAGCGGAACAGCGGCCGGTCCGCCGCGCCCTCGGCCGCGGCGCGCAGCAGGGTCCGCGACCAGTAGTCGCTGACCTCCTGCTCCGAGAGCAAAAGCGGCACCGCGGCCTCGACCCCGCTCGGCGACAGCGCCAGCGCCAGCAGCACCTCCAGGGAGGTGAAATCGACCCGCCGCGCCGCCTCGGCCCAGCGCTGCATCAGCAGCACCGTCCGCACCGGCAGGCCCAGAGCCGCGGCGGTGTGCCCGAGCGCGGTCGCCTGCAGCCCGGCGTCGGCGCTGCGGCGGACCAGCTCCTGGGTCAGGAGCGACTCGACTGCGGCGCCGATGCGGGCGCGCAGCTCGGCGGCGCCGCCCGGCGTGGACCACAGCGCCTGACCGGTCACCGAGGCAGCGAGCAGCTCGCCGAGCTCGCTCTCCGCGGCGGCAGCCTGCCGGGCGATGAGGGCCAGGAGTACCTCTTCCAGCGGCTCGGCGCGCAGCGGCAGCGGCAGCGGCTCGGGGGCGACC
>DAOMZC010001003.1:0-2792 GCA_035437965.1 Pseudomonadota bacterium | reverse complement strand
GCAGCCGGGCTGCATGTTCAGCCGCCTGTGGCCGCTGTGTCCGCAGCCGGAGCCGCTGCTCGCGCGCTGGCGCCACTTCGTCGGCGCGCCGGTGGCCGGCCGGGCGGCGCTCTATCAGACTCCGGCTTCGGGAAGGAGCATCCACACGCGCGTCGGTCAGCTGCCGCGGCTGGCCGAGCTGCCGGCGGACGCCGCGCCGCCACCGCTGCGCCGCTACGCCTGGCGCAGCTTCGATCGCCAGTGGGTGCTGGCCGACCCCCGGCTGGCCAAGACCGAGAGCCCCTCGCTGTGGCAGTGCGCCGGCGCGCCGCAGGTCTTCTTCGCCGCGCTCATCTCCAAGCCGATGGCCGCCGGGCCGGCGCTCACGGTGGCGGCGGACGTGCCGGACAAGGACTTCTTCTGCGGTCGCGGCGGCAAGGACATCCTGCCGCTGTACCGCGATGCGGACGGCCGCGTGCCGAACGTCACCGCCGGGCTGCTCGCGCGGCTGGCGAGCCTCCTCGGCGTGCCCGCGCTGCCGGCCGAGGAGCTCGCCGCCTATTTCTACGCCCTGCTCTCCGCCCCCGGCTACTGGCAGCGCTTCGCCGCCGCCCTGCAGACTCCCGGCCCGCGGGTGCCGCTCACCCGTAACGCCAGGCTGTGGCAGGAGGCGGCGGGCATCGGACGGACGCTGATCTGGCTGCATACCTATGCAGAGCGCTACAAGGACCCGGCGGCCGGGCGCGGCGAGCGGATTCCGCAAGTCCCCGGGCTCGCCTGGGTGCGCCCGCTTCAGCGGCTGCCAGAGTCGCCAAGCCACCTCGCTTACGCGGCGGCCACCCAGACCCTGACCGTCGGCGACGGCGCGGTCGCCGGCATCCGGCCCGAGGTGTGGGAGTTCCGGGTGGGCGGCATGCAGGTGGTGAAGAAGTGGCTGGGCTACCGCACGCAGCGCGGCGCCGGTAGAGCGGCGCGCTCGGACAATCCGCTGGATCGGATCCGTCCCGCGCAGTGGCGGCCCGAGTGGAGCGCCGAGCTCCTCGACCTGCTCCGCGTGCTCACCCTGACCGTCGAGCTGCGGCCGACCCAGGAGCAGCTCCTCGACCGCATCTGCAGCGGGCCGCTGATCCTGGCCGCGGAGCTGCCCGCGCCCACCGCCGCCGAGCGTCGGGAGCCCCGCCCGGCGCGCTAGTCGCCGGCTCCGGCGGCGAAGGTGTCGCAGTCCTCCAGGCGGCCGCTGTCCAGGCCCCGGCGGAACCAGTGCGAGCGCTGCGCCGCCGAGCCGTGGGTGAAGCTTTCCGGGCTCACCCGCCCGGTCGCCGCCTTCTGCAGGCGATCATCGCCCACCGCCGCCGCCGCCCGCAGTCCCTCGTCGACATCGCCCGGCTCCAGCAGGCCGCGCCGCTGCGCCGAGTGGCCCCAGACCCCGGCGAAGCAGTCAGCCTGCAGCTCCATCAGCACCGACAGCCGGTTGCGATCGCGCGGGCCCTGGCGCTGGCTCTGGCGCACCCGCGCCTCGATGCCGAGCAGGTTCTGCACGTGGTGGCCGACCTCGTGGGCGATGACGTAGGCCTGGGCGAAGTCACCCGGGGCGCCGAAGCGCCGCGCCAGCTCGCGGTAGAAGCCGAGATCGATGTAGACACGCTCGTCGGCGGGGCAGTAAAAGGGCCCCATCTCCGCCCCCGCGGCGCCGCAGCCCGAGTGGGTCTCGTCCCAGAACAGCACCAGGTGGGCCGGCCGATACCCGGGGCCGCTGCCGCGCAGCCCGGTCGTCCAGGTGCGCTGCGCGTCGTTGAACGCGCCGACCGCCACCCGCTTGAGCTCTTCCTCGCCGCTGACCCGGGCCTGACCGGTCGGCGTGCTGCGGCTGGAGCTCGTCGGCGCCCCGGAGTGCGGCGCCGGCGTGCCCAGATCGTTGAACAGGTTGCGCTTGAACAGCAGGCTCAGGGCCAGCACGACCAAGGTGCCGCCGAGGCCCATCGACATGCCCAGGCGCCGGCCGCCGCCGCCGTCGCCGCGGCGATCTTCGACATACGCGTCATCTTCTTCGTTTCCGAGCCTCATTGTTTATCAGCATAATCCTTTCCTGCCGCGCCGCACGCCCGCAGTGGCGCCGCGCCTGTAGACCGCCGGAGGGAATCGCTGTACGTTGCGCAGGCCATGGCGCAAAAAGGACACCTTCTAGGCGGCGGCAGCTACATCGCGCAGGGTCTGCAGCAGTTCGCCCTGGCGGTGATCGATCTGGACGCCGCGGCTCCCAGGGCCGAGCTCATCGCGATTCCCTTTCTGGCCCACGGCATCGCGATCGACCCCGGGGATCCGGCCCGCGCCGTGCTGTTCGAGAAGAAGGGTCCCGGGGCGTGCCTGGTCGATCTACGAGCGCGCGGAGCGCAGGCGCGGGTCCGCCCGATCGAGACCGCGGCGACCCGCCGGTTCTACGGTCACGGCGCATTCTCTGCCGATGGCGCGCTCCTATATGCGACCGAGTCCCTGGTCGATCGCGACTTCGCGGGCGCCCTGGTGGTGCGCGACGCGCGGACCTTCGCCGAGCTCGGCGCGCTGCCGACCTACGGCGCGGCGCCGCACGACTGCCAGCTGATCGACGAGGGCCGGACCATGGTGGTGGCCAACGGCGGCGGCTCGATCGATGGCGGCGCGCCGCCGGCCGTGTGCTACATCGATCTACAGAGCGAGCGGCTGCTCGAGCGGGTGGAGCTCGCCTCGCCGCGGTTTAACACCGGGCACCTCACGGTGACCACGGCCGGCGACCTCGCCGTGGTGTCGGCGCCGCGCGACGGCCTGCCCAATCCCAA
>DAOMZC010001002.1:0-2793 GCA_035437965.1 Pseudomonadota bacterium | reverse complement strand
AAGCTCGCCGCGCTCCTTATGGATGAGGGCGAGAAGGTGAAGTAGCTCGGGAGCGCGCTGGATGCGCAGGGCGCTGCGGAGCACGCGCGTCGCGAGCTCGTAGTCTCCGCAGTCGGCGGCGGCCCTGGCTTCTTTCTTTATATCCGCGGGCGTCCGCTTGGGGGGAGTCCGCCGGCTGGGCGCCGCCGCCTTGGCGACCGCGCTGTGCCGCCGCAGCACGGGAATGCCGTCCAGGTTGAGCGGCTGCAGACCGGGCAGCGCCGCTGTATAGTCGAGGGCGGCCAGGATCAGGTAGCCGCCTTCGCGCAGCCGGTCGCGGAGCCGCAGAAGGACGTTCGCGGCGCCTTCCGGAGAGAAGTAGATAAGGACGTTGCGGCAAAAGATGATGTCGAAGCCGGACGTCGGAGCTACCTCTTCCGGGTAGGACTCCTTGTTCAAGTTCAGGGGCTGGAAGCGGGTCAGCGCGCGCAGGGCCGCCGGGACCTCCACGCTGCGCGGGCCCACCTGCAGCGGACAGGCTATGGACCAGCGCGGCAGCTCACTGCGCAGCGCGCGCCGCCCGTAGCGCCCCGCCGCCGCAATCGCAAGCGAGTCCTCACTAAGGTCGGTCCCGAGCACCGCGATCTCGGTCCGCGGGGCAGCGGCCAGCAGCGCCGCCGCGAGCGAGTAGGCCTCTTCCCCGGTCGCGCAGCCGGCGCTCCAGGCGCGCAGGGTCGTGCGGCCTTCCTGGAGCAGCGCGGGCACCAGGCGCTCCACCAAGAGGTCGAAGTGCTCGGGGTGACGGAAGAAGTAGGTCTCCGAGACCACTGTCTTGACGGCGAGGCGGTGCAGCAGGCCGTCCTCACCGGCCAACAGCCGGCGCAGCAGCACGCCCGCCGGCAGGTTCAGCTCGGCCGCGAGCAGCCGCAGGCCGCCGTCGATCAGGTCCCGGTTGCCGAGCGTCAGGCGAAGCCCGAACTGCTCCTCCAGGAGCCGGCCAAGAGGCTCCAGCTCTTCCGGAGTCGCCGCGGGCACCAGGTCCTTCATCCGGGCAGCTCCGGCCCGCGCGCGGTCGCGAGCTCGGCCAGGGCCTTGCGCAGACGCTCACCGGCGACCACCGGCACGAGCGCTCCCGGCGTAAGGAGCGGAGCCACAAGGCCGGTGCGATAACGGACCATACCGCGCAAGAGCCCGCCGAGCGGCACAAGGGTCTGCTCGGTCAGCGCCAGCGGCTCGGCCGGCTCTTCGCACACCTCCAGCACTTCATCGACCAGGTAGCCGACGAGCCCCACGCGCCCCTGCAGCATCACGATCCGTCCCTCCGGCAGGTCCAGGACCGTCCGCGGCGCGAGGAGCCCGAGCCGTGCCGCCAGGTCGATGAGCGGCACCAGCTGTCCGTGATAGTCGACAGCTCCCAGGCAGTAGCGCGGGGCTCGCAGCAGCGGGGCCGCTGGCGCGACCACCAGTACCACTTCGACGACCTGGGCCAGCGGCAGCGCCAGGGTGTTGCCGGCGCAGCGCAGGATCAGGCTGTAGTGAGCCTCGCTGGGAGTCGTCAACTTCGCCCTCGCTGCAGGTAGCGCTGGACGATCGACGTCAGCGCTTCGCGATCCACGGGCTTGCTCATAAACTCCGCGCAGCCCAGGGCGCGGCACTGCGCCCGCCGCTGCGGCGTGGTGTCGGTGGTCAGCATGACGACCGGAATTTCCTTGGTCGTGCCTTCCGCCTTGAGCCAGCGGAGCCCCTCCACGCCGTCCGCCACCGGCATCTGCACGTCCATCAAGATGAAGTCGGGCAGGTGCTTTTTCGCCAGAGCGAAGCCGGCCGCGCCGTTGTCTGCCTCAAGGTACGTATAGTCAGGTCCGAGGAGGCCGCGCATGAGGAGCCTGATCGTCGCGGCGTCATCGACAAGAAGGATCGTTGACTTGCGTTGCGTCATGGGATTCTCCAGCCGGCCATGCTCCGGTGCTCGGAAGCCGAGAAAATGGAGGGAGGAGCGTATCGGCTGTAAGCAGTAACCCTGCCCGGCCTGCGCAGACCTTGGCCCAAGGCGTGCCCGGTGACCCGGGGTGAGCTAGCGGCAAATCGTGGCATCAAACCTATGATAATACCCGCGAGGCTCACGCTCGTACAGCAGCTCTTTGGGCCGAGCTCTTGCCTTGGGCGAGCCAGTCGGCGCTGGCCCCCTTTTACTTTCGACATCGCACCACTTGACACACCACTCTCCTACAAATACTTGGACGCTTCTGTATGCGGCTGATGCGAGCTCCTCATCAGGAACGCTGGCGAGTACACGGGCGCAGCATCCTTGGAAGAGCTCATCCGCGCCGCCGCCGAGGGCAAGGGCGAGGGGGGGCCGGACACGGTGCTGGCCATGCTGCAGGCGCGCCTGTCGCGGCTGCCGCCGCGGTCGCGGACGCTCCTGTGCGCGGCTAGCATCTTCGGCACGTCGTTCTGGCCGGGCGGGGTGGCGGCGCTCCTGGCGCGCGGCGATACCGAGGCGCTGGCGGCCTGCTACCCGTACCTGCTTGAGCAGGAGCTCATCGAGGCCCAGGCGGGCTCGCGTCTGGCGGGCGAGGAGGAGTTCCGATTCCGGCATGATCTCGTGCGGGACGCCGCCTACGGGCTCCTCAGCGATGAGGACCGGGCGCTCGGGCACGAGCTGGCGGCGCGCTACCTGGCGGCGGCCGGGGAGCTCGACGCCTTTCCCATCGCCGAGCACTTCCGCCTGGGCGGTGTCCGCGCCGAGGCCGCGCTGTGGTACCAGCGCGCCGCCGAGCAGGCGCTGGCGGCCAACGAGCTGGAGCTGTGCCG
>DAOMZC010001001.1:0-2794 GCA_035437965.1 Pseudomonadota bacterium | reverse complement strand
AGCCGCTTCAGCTTATTTGCTCTGCCCAAGGCCATCGGCTACGTGCCCAAGGCGCACGGCTTTGTCCGCCCGCCGACCGACCTCCTGGTCGAGCGGCTCATCGGCCGCCAGCCCGACAACAACAAGCCCGGCCTGCCGGTCTCCTCCGAGCTGTCGAGCATGTTCGACCGCTCGCAGATGCCGTCGCTCGGCGAGGACGACAAGCCCAAGGATCTGTCGCACCTGCGGCGCACCGGCAGCCGGCGGCGCGACAGCGGCCTGGTGACGATCATGGTCCCCAAGGAGCAGTTCCTCTTGCACCTGCCCGACAAGCTGCAGATCGACGGCGAGGTCCACAAGGTCTCCGAGATTCGGCGGTGACCCGCGGCGCTGGGCGGCCGACCTTGGGACCGCCCGCCGGCCCGCGCGTGCCGCCCAGGTCCGGTGGCTCAGTGTCTAACTGACCGACGAGTCGGTGCCGGACTTTTCCCCAACTTTCCGAAGTGTTAAGGTCCGACTTAGCGATGACGAAAAAGCCTGCTGATCCGGCTGCCAAGCCCGGCCACGATGCCGAAGTCGGCGCGGCCTCCCCGTCGAGCCACCCGGCGGCCCCCGATACCGCCGCCGCGGGCCACGCGCCGCGGACCGCGCACGCGCCGATCACGATCGCGGTCGACGCGATGGGCGGTGACAACGCCCCTTCGGAGATCGTCAAGGCGGTGGCGGCGCTATCGCTGGAGCCGAGCCGCAGCGGGTCCCCGGTGCACACGGTGCTGGTCGGCGACGCCGGCCAGCTCAACGCGCTGCTCTCCAACCTGCGCCACGACGCCGAGCGGATCGCCGTGCGCCACGCCAGCCAGGTGGTGACCATGGACGAGAGCCCGCGCGAGGCGCTCGTCCACAAGCCCGACGCCAGCATCGCGGTGGCGGCGCGCCTGTGCGCCCACGGGCAGGCGGCGGCGCTGGTCTCGGCCGGCCACACCGGGGCGGCGGTGTTCGCCTGTCAGCAGCCCCGGAACCGCCTGCAGGGAGTCCGCCGCTGCGCCCTGGCCGCGGTGTACCCGACCGAGCTGCGGCGCGGCGAAAAAGACGACCCTTTCTCGCTGATCCTCGATGTCGGCGCCACCCTCGATGTCACGGCCGACGATCTGGTCAGCTTCGCGGTGATGGGAGCCGCCTACGCGGCGCGGATCTCCGGCCACCCCCGGCCGCGCGTCGCCCTTCTGTCCAACGGCACCGAGGCCGGCAAGGGCCCCAAGGAGGTCGTCGCGGCGCACCAGCGCCTCAAGCAGCACCCCGGCCTGAACTTCATCGGCAACATCGAAGGCGTCGACATCCCGCGCGGCAGCGCCGACGTGGTGGTGTGCAACGGCTTTGTCGGCAACGTCGTGCTCAAGATGCTCGAGGGCGTGTCCGAGACGGTGGTGCGCCTGGCCAGCTACGCCTACAAGGAAAAGCTCATGTGGCGCGCTGGCCTCGCCATGCTCTCGGGCGGCATCGGCAAGCTCAAGGATCTGACCGACTGGAAGCAGTACGGCGGGGCGCCGCTGCTCGGCTTCGACCGGCTGCTCATCAAGGCCCACGGGCGCAGCCAGGCGCACGCGGTGCAGAACGCGATCAAGGTCGCGACCAAGAGCGTCGCCACCGGCCTGCAGCAGGAGATCGAAGCCGGGCTGCGCCAGGCCGCCGCGCTGGCCACCGCCCCCCCCGAGCCGACCAAGCCGCCGCAGGAGCCCACCTGATGACCGGCGAGCCGGCCGCGCCCCCCGGGACGCCGGACAGCGCGCCGGCGGACAGCCCCGCCAGCAGCGCAGCGCCCGAGAGCGCCCTTGCCAGCGCGGTAGTGGACACCGTCCTTGGCAGTCCGGCGGTCGACCGCGTCACCATCCATACCGCCGCGGACAGCGCCGTCGCCAGCCCGCCCACCTCCGGTGAAGCCGCGGCTGCCCCCGCCGCCGCCCCGGCGTCGCCGCTGTGCATCTTCCGCTGGGATCTCGACAAGACCTACCTGCAGACCGACTTCGACTCGTTCCGGGCGCTTTTGCGCACGGCGATGCAGAAGGCCGCCGACAAGCGCACCGTCCCCGGCGCGGCGACGCTGCTGCGCGAGCTGCGCCAGAGCGGCAGCGAGCGCGGCGTCGGCTCGCGCATCTGCTTCATCTCGGGCTCGCCGCGGCAGATGCGCAAGGTGCTGCTCGAGAAGCTCCGCCTCGACGGGGTCGAGTTCGACGAGTTCATCCTCAAGCCCAACCTGCGCAACATGCTCACCGGCCGCTTCCGCGCCATGCGCGAGCAGGTCGGCTACAAGCTGCCGGCGCTGCTCGCCGGTCGCGCCGGCGTCGCCGTGGAGACCCGCGAGGTCTGCTTCGGCGACGACGCCGAGTCCGACGGCTTCATCTACTCGCTGTACGGCGACGTCGTGGCCGGGCGCGTCGAGCGCCCCCTGCTCGAGCGGATCCTCACCGAGGCCGGCGTCTACCCGACCGACGCCGTCCGCACCGTGGCGCTCGTCGAAGCGCTGCCGCGCGGCGAGGCGGTCGAGCGCATCTTCATCCACCTGGACCGCCGCTCCCCGCCGAGCCGCTTCGATCGCTACGGCTCCCGCCTCATCCCCATCTACAACTACTTCCAGGCCGCCCTGGTCCTGTACCAGGACCGCCGCCTGTCGCCCGGCGCCGTGGTGCGCATCGCCGTCGAGATGGTCGACAAGCACGGCTACTCCCTGGAGGCGCTGCGCAACTCGCTGCAGGACATGCTGCGGCGCAGCCGGCTGCAGCTGAGCGCCGTGCGCGCCCTCGGCGCGGCAATCGCGGGC
>DAOMZC010001000.1:0-2796 GCA_035437965.1 Pseudomonadota bacterium | reverse complement strand
ATCAAGCACAACCGGCCCGAGGTCCGCGTGCTGGCCATCGATCAGTGCGCCGCCGCGCTGCAGGTCGCCGCCGGCAACGCCGAGCGCCTCGGCCTCACCATCGAGCTGTTCCACGGCGACCTGCTGGCACCGCTGCCGCCGCCGCTGCGCCTGGATCTGATCACCGCCAACCTGCCCTACATCCCCACCGCGGAGATCGCCCACCTGGCCCCCGAGGTGCGCGCCGAGCCGCACGCCGCGCTGGACGGCGGCCCCGATGGCCTGGTGCTGATCCGCCGGCTCATCGACCAGGCCCCGCGGCGGCTGCGGCGGGGGGGCTCGCTGCTCCTTGAAATCGGGGCAGGTCAGCACCGGGCGGTAGAGGAACTGCTGCGCGCCGCCGGCTTCACCGCCGTGCAGAGCCACAGCGACCTGGCGCAGATCGAGCGCGTGGTCAGCGGCCAGCTACCCTAGCTGCCGGTTGCAGACCGCCCTGGCGAGATCGGGCGCCGCGAGCTACCGATGGCGCGTGAGGCGGCGACGATGCCGGAGGCGGCCGGAGATGCCGGCGGTACCGGCGGTGGAAGGTAGCGTCGGAGCTGGCCGGTGGTTCCTCGCGAGGCGCCTGCGGCCCGGCGGATCTCGCTGATTTCTTGGGGGAATCGTGGGCAGCCGCTGCGCTGGGGCTTCCCTAGGCCGGTGCGGATACCTTATAGATACATCTTCACATCATGAGCTCCCACTTCTGCGCGACAGCTCGGCGCTACATTTCATAGGCGCGGGCGGCGCGCGGGCCAGAGGCGGGCGAGCGCTCAGTGAATTGGCCACAGGCTCAGTGAAATGCGTAAGGTAAATGGATGAATGTCCTGCATGTAGCCTCTGAAGTTGCGCCGTTCTCGAAGACCGGGGGGCTGGGCGATGTCCTGGGCTCGCTGCCCAGGGCCCTGGCCCAGCAGGGCGCGGCGCGCGTGACCGTGGTGTCGGCGCGCTACGGCTCGCTCGACCCGGCGCAGTTCGGCTTCGCCCGGCGGCTGCGCACCCTGCAGGTGCCGCTCGGCGACCAGCGCTTCGAAGTCGGGCTCTACGAGGGCAAGCTGCCCGGCAGCGGGCCGCCGGTGACCGTCTACCTGATCGATCACCCGCTGTTCGCCGATCGCCCCGGGATCTACGGCCCGCCGGATCGGCTGGAGCAGGACTACAGCGACAACCCGCTGCGTTTCGCGCTGCTGTCGCGGGCGGCGCTCGCGGTGGCGCAGGCGTTCAACCTGCGCCCCGATGTCGTGCACGCCCACGACTGGCAGACCGGCCTGTCGCTCTACTACGCCCGGCACGGCGGCCTGGACTTCCAGCCGGCGACGGTGTTTACCGTCCATAACCTGCTGTTCAAGGGGCTCTGCTCGCTGGCCGAGGCGACCGCGCTGGGGGTGCGCCCGGAGCACCAGAACCCCGAAGGCGTCGAGTTCTACGGCCAGGCGGCGCTCATCAAGGCCGGGCTGTTCTTCGCCGACCGCGTCACCACCGTCAGCCCGAACTACGCCAGCGAGATCCGCACCCCCGAGTACGGCTACGGCCTGGAGGGCGTGATGCAGTCGCTCGGCGGGCGGCTCACCGGCATCCTGAACGGCGCCGACTACGAGCGCTGGAGCCCGTGGCAGGACCCCTACCTGGTGGCCCGCTACGGCCTGCCGCCGGCGGCCGAGAGCGAGGAGCTCCTCGACGACGCCACCTGGGGGGCGAGCCTCGCCGGCAAGGCCCGCTGCAAGGCCGAGCTGCAGCGCGAGGTCGGCCTGCCGGTGCGACCGCGGACGCCGCTCTTGGCGACGATCTCGCGCCTGACGCCGCAGAAGGGCATCGACCTCATCATCGGTCTTTTAGAGCGCGAGGCCGCGGGCCTGCTCGGTCGCGTCGATCTGCAGTACGTGATCCTCGGCCAGGGCGACCACGCCTTCGAGCAGCGGCTGCGCATGCTCGCCGAGCGCTTCCCGAGCCGCCTGGCGGTGCGCCTGGGCTACGACGAGGCGCTGTCGCACCGCACCGAGGCGGGGGCCGATTTCTTCGTCATGCCGTCGCGCTTCGAGCCGTGCGGCCTGAACCAGATCTACAGCATGCGCTACGGCACCCTGCCGATCGTGCGCGCGGTCGGCGGCCTGCGCGATACGGTGGTCGACTACGACGCGCGCTCGCGCAGCGGCACCGGCTTTGCGTTTACCGCCTTCGATGTGCCGGCGCTGTCGGGGGCGGTGCGTCGGGCGCTCGCCGCCTACCACGGGGACGAGGCGGCCTTCCTCGGGCTGCAGCGGCGGGCGATGCGCGCCGACTTCAGCTGGAACGTCTCAGCCCGCGCCTACCTGAATATCTACCGCCAGGCCATCCAGGACGCCCAGGCGGGCTGAGCCACGCTCGTCCTCATCGCCCACTTTCCCCTGATTCCCGCGCCATCCCGCGCCGGGTCGCGAGCTCAGCTCGGCTGAACCGCCAGGAGCCGGCTCGCGCTGCGGCGGCTGCAGGGCGCTCGCCTACCCCGCGCACGATGTAGGCCAAGGGGGTTTTGGCGGCCCCCAAACGGCTACCTCGGACCGACTACTGATTTTCACCGTCGGAAATCGGCCGCGAAAAGCCAAGTATTTTCGCGTATTTAGCGGATCCAGCTTGACGCTATCGCGGCCAATATCTATTCGTGGAAGCCTTGCCAGCTGCACTTACCTCCATGGACCCAAAGCCCCAGAGCCAGACCCCAGCTGCGGGCCCCAGCCACCTGCTGGGCTCGGCGATCGCTGCCTGGGTTCCGGGAGAGCCGGGCGGGCCACGCCGCCTGAC
>DAOMZC010000999.1:0-2808 GCA_035437965.1 Pseudomonadota bacterium | reverse complement strand
GTGGGCTACCGCTGTCCCTGGTGACAGGACCCGCTCCGGCTCGGCTTTCGGGTGGTCTACGCTCAGGCTGTGGGCTACCGCTGTCCCTGGTGACAGGACCCGCTCCGGCTCGGCTTTCGGGTGGGCGCGGTCTAGCTGAAGACGTTGAGGACCGCGCCGCTGACCGTGCTCCGGCCCAGGCGGTCAAGGGCGGTGCTGACCACCCCGGTGGTGGTCATCTGCGCCCGCACGAGCAGGATGCCGGCGTCGGCGTGGCGCATCACCAGCTTGGCATCGGCGGCCTCGCTGATCGCCGGCACGTCGATGATCACGTAGTCGAACGCCTCGCGCAGGTCGGCGATGAGGCCGGCAAACTCCGGTGAGCTGAGGATCGCCGTGCGCTGCACCTTGTCGCCGAGCGCCGAGGCCGGCACCAGGTAGAGGTTCGGCGAGTACTGCCAGACCTCGGGCGAGCCGCTGCGCAGGTCGTGGGCCGCGTGGGCGGCCTCCCGGTCGGCCGCCGGCACGCCGAGCATCGACGACAGCCGCGCCGAGCTCAGGTGGGTATCGACGAGCACTACCTTGGGACCCCCGCCCTCGGCAAAGGCGAGCGCCAAGTTGGCGCTGCACAGGGTCTTGCCCTCGCCGGGACGGCTGCTGGTGATCACCATGACCCGCGGATCGCCCTGCTCCTGCAGGCGCAGGCGCAGCAGGCGGTACTGCTCGGCGCGCGCGCCTTCGGGGGCGCTCAGCAGCACCAGGTGCGGCGGCGGCGGCTTGGGCAGCGCACCGAGGCGTACCTGATAGCCGACCGCCGACAGGTGCAGCGCCCCGCTCTTCTGCGAGGCGGCGGCCCGCCACTTGACGATCGCCGACTCCTGCGAGGCCTGGTGGGCGCTGGCACCGGGCCCGGAGGTCTGGTTGCTGCCTATAAAGGAAGCGGACTGGACGCTGGCCCCCGACGCCGCCGGCGGCTCACGGGACACGATCAGGTACTCGCCGCTCGGCGGGGTCTTGTGGCTGGGCGGCGACTTGCGGCTGGGCGACTTGCGGCTGGCCGCCGAGTCGGGCGGGCCGGCGGCGCTCATCGCCGACAGCACCGCGGACTGCGCCGGCAGCTTGGCGACCGAGGACGACGACGGCAGCGTCAGCACCGGCCGCGGCCACACGATGCGCCCCTCGTAGCCGCGCGCCGGCGCCGCTGGTGGCGGCTCGGGCGGCGGCAGCACCACCTCGGGCAGGTCGAGCGCCGCCCAGCCGGGCTCGCTGTCCCCCGGCGGCAATCGCCCGAGCACCGGCAGCCGGCTCGAGCGCGACAGGTCAAACACCGTGTAGATGCGCGGATCTGTAAGCGCCCGCCCGGCGCCGGCCAGGAGCCCGGACAAGAGCCCGAGCGCGATGCACAGCGCGGTCATCATCTTGCGGCTCACCCCGCGCGGCCCACCCGGGCGCGTCGCCGGGTCCTCGATGCGGGCGGCCGGGTTGCCCTTGACCTTGGCCAGCTGCTCGTTGATCTGGGCGTCGAGCTCGCGCTCGCGCAGCTTCTCGTAGGCGGCGCGGGCGGTCTCCAGCTCGCGGTAGAGGCGCGCGTAGATCGCCTCGGCCGACAGCACCTGCTCGTCGGCGGCCAGCGCCGAGCCGCCGAGCGCCTTGCGGCGCAGGATCGCCACCTCCTTGTCGATGGCGGCGATCTTGGTCTTGGCGGCGTCCATCGCCATCAGGTCCTCGGTGAGCTTGGGGTCGCGCCGCCCGCGCACCTCGCGGATTTCCTTCTGGAGCTTCTCCATCTCACCGGTGATGCGGCGGAACTCGGGGTACTCGGGGGTGTAGTGCTGGGTCTTGAGGTCGGCGATCTGCTGCTGCATCCGATCGAGCTCGGCGAGCTTCTGCTGCAGCGGGTCGAAGCGCTGCGCCGCCTCGACCTGGGCCACCGTCGCCTCCTGCTGCGCCCGCTCGCTGAGCAGCGCCTGCACCTGCGGCGAGGCGCTGCCCGCCTCCAGCGCCTTGAGCGGCGGCGGCCCCTTGCGCGACCGGGCGCTGACCAGCAGCTTGTCGGCCGCCTGCAGCCCGAGCTTGGTGCGATCGGCGCCCGACATGGTGACCAGCAGCTTGGGGTGGCTGCGGACGAACTGCACCACCTCCGACTCGGCGTCGATCATCCGCTGGCGGGCCCGATCGGCCTCGGTGGTAAGGAAGATGCGCGCCCGCTCGGCCGACTGGTTGCGCTGGGCGATGACGTCGGCGACCCCGATCTCGGCCATGCCCTGCACGACCTTTTGGGCGAGGTCCGGGTCCTTGGCGTCGTAGCTTATGCGGTAGACGCGGCGGGTGACGGCGTCGACCTGGGCCAGGCGCTTTATGTGATCGATGAGCTCCTCCTGGCCCTCGGTCGAGGCGAGCTCGTTTAGGTGCGCGAGCTCGCGGCGGGCGGCCAGCGCGGCCACGATCGGCTTGAGCTTGGCGTCGACGAGCACCCGGGCGCGGAAGGCGCTGGCGAGGTTGTCCGGGAGATCCATCATCTCCGAGGAGTCCTCGCGCTGCCCCGGCACGCTGCGCGCGTCGAGCTCGTCGCCGACCCGGACCTGCGCCTCGCTGTGAAAGACCGGGCGGTAGCGCTGGCTGTACAGGTAGCCGGCGGTCACCCCGACGAGGCTCACCACCACGACCAGCGGCCAGTGGCGCAAGAACCTGTATAAAAGATTCCAGACTTCGTCTGCCTGGCTGAGCGGGCTGGGCCCTTTGCGCGGGGTCGGCATCGGCGACAGGAACTTACTATGAGGAAGGCTTGGGGAACAACCACTCGGCAGGGCGGCTCGCCATGGCAGCTTA
>DAOMZC010000998.1:0-2809 GCA_035437965.1 Pseudomonadota bacterium | reverse complement strand
CGAGCGCGGCGATGGCGTGGGCGAGCGCCGCCTGCGCCGCGCCCCACAGCATCAAAGCCGGCGCCGGCGCCAGCACCGCCAGGAGGGCGAACCACAGCCGCTGCTCCCGCGAGTCGAACTGGCGCGCCACCCCGGCGGCGCTGCCCAGCGCGTCCAGCCCGCCCAGGAGGACGGCGGCGCCGAGCCCCACCACGGCCCCGCGCAGGAGGCGCTCAGCGAAGGCGGACGGGCCCAAAGGGTTAGGAATCGACAACCGCCGCGAGCTCCTCAGCTTTGGCGAGCAGGCCGTAGATGCCGCCGGTGTGCAGGAAGACCACGCGCGCGCCGAACGCCGCGCGGTCCCGGCGCAGCTCTTGGGTGAGGCCGTGCAGCGCCTTGCCGGTGTACACCGGATCGAGGACCAGGCCCTGGGCCCGGCAGGCGGCGCGGATGAGGCGCAGCTCGTCCGGCTGCGACAGCGCGTAGCCGCGCCCGACGTAGCCATCGCGGATGTCGATGACGCGCTCACCGTCAGCGCTCAGGCGGGCGGCGGCGGGCAGGCCGAAGACCGTCGCCGCCTCGTCCAGGATCTCGCGCACCCGACGCACGAAGTAGGGGCGATCGTCGCAGACGTTCACCGCCGCGACCCGCCAGGGCAGCCCGCTCAGCGCAATGCCGAGGAGCAGCCCGGCCCCGGTGCCCCCCGAGCCCGCCGCGTGGACGATGGTGAGCGGCAGCTCCGGGTCGGGGATCTGGGTGCGCAGCTCCGCGATGCAGCCGACGTAGCCGAGGGAGCCGAGCGCGTTGGAGCCGCCCTCGGGGATCGGGTAGCCGGTGCGGCCGTGGGCGCGCAGCTCGACGCACAGCTCGGCCATGAGGGCGGCGCGCTCCTTGTAGGCGGCGCGGCTGATGAAGCGGATCTCGGCCCCGGCGAGCGCGCCGAGCAGCAGGTTCCCCGCCAGCGGCGGCGGCTGCGCCGGATCCTCGACCCGCAGCAGCAGGATGCAGCGCAGACCGAGCTGCGCCGCGGCCAGCGCCGTCGCCCGACAGTGGTTGCTCTGCACGCCGCCGCAGGTCAGCACCGTGTCGGCACCCTGCCGCTGCGCCGCGGCGAGCAGCAGCTCGAGCTTGCGCACCTTGTTGCCGGTGAGCTCGATCCCGGTCAGATCGTCGCGCTTGACGTAGAGCTGCGGCCCCTCGGCGCCGAGGAGCGCCGGCAAGAGCTTCGGGGTCGCTTGCAGCGGAGTCGGGAGCTGCGCCAGGCGAACCCGCGGCAGCTCCGCCAGAGACGTAAGCATGCGCCCGTTTTAGCAGAGCCGCAGGCCCGGCGACAACCGGCGCGCGGCGATGGCGGCGCGGCGAAGGCCAGCGCGCAGGTCCGCGGCTCAGGGCGCGGGGCCGGCGCTTGGGAGGCGGTGATACTTGCTCAGCAGGGCGCGCAGCCGGTCGTGGGGCAGGGCGTAGACCGTGTTGCCGTCGATGCCGACCATCGTCTCGGCGGCGCACAGAGCGTTGACGATGGCCTCCTCGGTGGCCTGGACGGCGCCCTGGAACAGCGGGTCGAGATCATCGTTGTTCAGGGCCCGCCATAGCTCCAGCCCGGTCGCATCCGGCTCGGGCTGCGGCAGGCCGAAGGCGACGAACAGGTCGCCCGAAGAGTTGTACGAGATCGCCCCCAGCCGACCCAGGCCGAGTGCGGTGCGCCGCAGGAGCCGCTGCAGCTGGTGCGGCAGCACCGGCGCATCGGTGCCGAGCACGATGAGGATCGAGCCGTCCTTGCGCTTCTCACCATTCGTCGCCGGACCTGGTGCCGGGCCGCCGGGCGGGCCCTTTAAACCCCCTGGCAGGCCCCCGGGCAGACCCCCGGGCGGGGCCTGGGCCGGCGGCCGGCCGGGCGGTCCGGAAGGCCCGGGAGCATAGACCGGCATCAGCTCGGTGAGCTCCTGCCCGACGGGGATGCCGGCGATGCGCAGGTCGCGGCGGCGGCCGTAGTTGGCCTGCACCAGCACCCCGACGGTGAACCTCCCCGCCGCGGTGTCGACCAGGCGCGACGAGGTCCCGATGCCACCCTTGAACCCCCCGCAGATCATGCCGGTGCCGCCGCCGACGTTGCCCTCGGCGACCGGGCCGCCGCGGGCGCCGTCCAGGGCGGCGAAGACGTGCTCCGGGCGGACGTGCAGGCCGTTGATGTCGTTGAGCGCGCCGTCATAGGTCTCGCCGACGACGGGCAGCGAGAAGGCCTCCATCCCGGGTGGAGACGGGAAGCGGCGGTTGCCCCAGGCGATGACGGCGTCTCGGACCACGCCGACGCTGTGCGTGTTGGTGAGCAGGATCGGCGTCTCCAGCAGGCCCGACTCATTGACCCAGTGGCTGCCGGTCAGCTCGCCGTTGCCGTTCAAGGAGACGACCGCGCCGACGCTGCGAGCGCGGCTCTTCTGCCCGTGCGGCAGGATCGCGGTGACGCCGGTGCGCACCGGACCGGCGCCGACGCGCAGCCGGCCGCTGCCGCGGATCAGCGTCACCTGGCCGACTTCGACGCCGGGCACGTCGGTGATGGCATTGTAGCGGCCCGGCGTGCCTTCAAACGGGACGCCGAGGTCGCGAGCGCGCGCCCGGGCGCCGCCCGCCGGGGGAGCGGCGTGGGCTGCTCGGTCAAGCGCCAGGCAGACGACAAGCCCGGCGAGAATCAGGGCGACGACCGGCAGTCGCGGCCTCGGAGCGCGGTTGGCTGTGCACATCGGCGAAGTGATACCGTTGCCGCCCGTGAATGCCAACGCTCAATTGCGCCGCGGCTTGCCGCCGCACCTGCGCCCGCTGGCGCTGCTCGTCG
>DAOMZC010000997.1:0-2812 GCA_035437965.1 Pseudomonadota bacterium | reverse complement strand
CCCCGGACGCACCACGTACTGGCCGAAGGTCCACGGGCGACCGCCCTTGTGCTTAGCCACCGACGGGGCCGCAACGCCGCGCTGCTCGATCCGCACGTTCCAGCCCCACAGCTCTCCGGTCTGGGGGTCGCGCAGAAAGGTCTTCTGGAAGGTCTTCCAGGTGAGGCGCTCGATGAAGGCCGGCAGACCCAGGCTCACCCCGCGATAGGCGGTGCCGGCGAGCGCCTCGGGGTCGATGGGATAGCCGCCCGCCAGCACCTCGGCGAGGCGACGGCCGGGCAGGCAAAACAGGTCCTCGGCGCGCAGATGTGCGAGGCCAAGGCCGCCGCTGGATCCAGAGGACGACTCGCCGGACAAAGAGACGCTGGTGGACGTAGCGTGGTCGGTCATGTTTAGGGATCTCCAGCGCCATCCTTTAGCAGAAATAGATGCAGGCGCAAAAGGGCGGGTGCGCGCCGTTGCCCCCGAGCTTGCGCGTTTTGGTTTGGCTACTATTCGCTGTACGATGCTGTCGTCTCTTTCGTTCGTCAGGGGTCTGACCGTTGCTGCACTGCTGATTCTGGGGCCGCTTGGTGGCGCGCACGGACCCCAAGGCGCCTACGCTGACTCGCTGCCGGTGCTCGCGGCCGGCGATTCACCGGCGGGTTAGCAGCCCTACAAGGCCAAGCGCGGCGTCGCGGTCGAGCGCCGGACGGTCCAGGGCTCGCACTTTTTCGAGTACCGCGCCACAGTGTCCGCCCCCGTCTCGCCCGGGGCGGTGCTCAGCCACATGTGGCGCTTTATCAGCGAAGGCCGCTCGCCCATCATCAAGAAGCGGCAGGTGCTCAAGCAAGAGCCCGCCGAGCTCTTCTTCTACGATCAGGCCAAGGCGCCGGTGGTGAGCGATCGGGACTACACCCTGCTCGTGCGCAAGCTCAGCGAGCCCACGAGCTACCGCTATCAGATGACCTTCGAGACCGCCAATCAGCTCGGTCCGCCGGTCGACCCCAAGCACGTACGCATTCCCGCCATTCGCGGCCACTGGCTCATCGAGCCGGCGGGCCCGGGCGGCAGCCGCCTGACCTATCAGTCGTTCAGCGAGCCGGGCGGCTCGATTCCCGCGTTCATGATCCAACGCGCCCAGTTCGATCAGGTCGTCCAAGATGTCGAAGGACTCCTGAAGCGCCTCAGCAGCCTCCCGACGACGCCCTAGCCGCTCGCGCTTTTCCGTTAGTTAGGGATGCAGCTGGCCGTCGTAGTTAAAGAACTGGCCGTTGTCCGCTGGGGTCAGGCGCTCGATAAGGGCGCGTAGCTGCGCCACCGCATCCTCCGGCTTGAGCGGCGCGCTCGTGCCGCCCATGTCGGTCTGCACCCAGCCCGGATGAACCGCGATGGTAGTGATCGGCTTCGCCTCGCACGCGAAGGACCGGGTATACATGTTCAGCGCCGACTTGCTCGCCGCATAAATCGGGGACATGCCGGTCTGGTTCCAGGTAAACGAGCCCACCTGCGAGCTCACGTTGACCAGGTTGGGCGCCGTCCCCTTGAGCAGCAGATCGCGGAACGCCTGCCCGATCAGAGTCGGCGCCACCACGTTTACGTGCAGCACTACGAGCATCGCAGCGCGTTCATAGGTGCCAAGCCCCATGCCCCGCCCGCCGATCCCCGGTTTGTTGATCAAGGCCCGTCAGGTGGAACTGGTCTGCAGGGACACCGAGGCCCCCGAGCAGTCGAATCATGCGTGGTGCAGGCACGACTGAGTGTTAGTTCGAAGGGGCTCCGGCGAGAGACCGTTTTCCAGGAAAGACTGGCGAGCAGCCCCGAGGCTGTTGCTGGGATGGATTATGCCTTCTGCTCGATTGTCCGACCCGCTAGCTCGAGCAGCCTCGCCAGGGTCTCCGCGGGCAGCGAAGCCAGCAGCTGCTCGGCGGACGGGCTCGGGGGCCGCACTGCTGGTTTGGTCGCGTCCAAGTCCAGCATCTGCACCAGCCGCTCGGTCCGAGTTCCATCCAGCGCTCCGGGCTTCACGTAGTGCTTGGCCGTCACAGCAAAGGAGCCGTGACCGAGCGCGGCGGCTACGGCGTGCGAGAGCGCGCCCGAACGCACGCCCGCGGTGGCCCATACACCGCGAAGACTGTGAGGACAGACCACGGGCACCTCGGCGGCGACGCACAGCCGCTGCACGGTGCTGTGCAACAGCTGGCGGCTCTTGGGCTTGCCCGAGGCGCTCAGGCCGAACAAGTAGGCATCGGGAGCTTGGTCGGTGGTCAGCTTCAGCAGCCGCGGTCGCAGCACCTCGGGCACGTCGGGGTCGCGCGCGGCGTTGGCCGTTTTGCCCTGGTAGTCGTTGTCGCGTGCGGCGACCCACAGCTTGGCTCCTCCGCAATCCAGGTCGCGGACGCGCAGCTGAAGCACCTCGCTGGCCCGGCAACCCAGCAGCAGCGCCGTCACGGCCGCCAGCGCCATGGTGTCCTGCCGCTCGTCGAACAGCTGGAAAGCGGTGGTGATAAACCGCTCCGCTTCATCGAAGCGAAGCTGCTTCTTGCCGCGGCTCGGCCGGCCGACGGGCTGAATGCCCGCGAAGGGGCTCTGGCTGAGGTAGCCCTTGCCCACCGCCCAGCGGAATAACGCCTTGGCCAGCTTGAGATAAAAGCGCTGAGTGGCCGCGGTGGGCGGTTGGCCGGTTCGGCGCAGAGGCGTTTTGACCAACTGATCATACAAGGCTGTGGCGCGCTTGGCGGTGAGCTTGGCCACGTCGTCTTCGAGAGATTCGCCGAGCCACCTGCGGAGCTGGGCCCGGTGTTCTTCCGCGCTGTGGGCGCCACACAAGCCT
>DAOMZC010000996.1:0-2822 GCA_035437965.1 Pseudomonadota bacterium | reverse complement strand
GATGACTCCGCAGCCAGGAGACCGGCTCACGCGCCTTCACACACCTTTCGGGAGGTGAGGGAGCGCGCGCAAGCGCCGTCGGTGATCTAGAGTTTTAGGGAGTCGCGGAAGCGTTGCGGAGCAGCGGCGGGCCGGTCAGCACTTGATGCGCTTCATGTCGGGATCGTAAAGCGGGCGCAGGGACGCTACAGCGGGATAACGGCGGCCGGCGATCTCGACCTCCCAGGAGCCCGCATCGAGGAACGCCTGATCGATGGGCTGCGCGCCGCCTTCGATCATCGCCAGGCCGACCGCGCCGCCCAGCGTGAAGCCGTAGGAAGCGGCGCGGATGTAGCCCACCGGGCGGCCGTCGCGCCGCACCACCTCGGCGTGGAACATCAGCGGCTCCGGATCCTTGAGCAGCACCTGCACCAGCCGGCGCGTCAGCGGACCTGCCGCCTTCTTCGCCAGCACCGCATCCCGCCCGAGGAACCCGCCCGGCTTCTTCAGATCGACGGCGAAGCCCAGGCCGACCTCCAGGACCGAGTCGGTGTTGTCGATGTCGTGGCCGTAGTCGCGATAGCCCTTCTCCATGCGCAGGCTGGCCAGCGCCTTGAGCCCGGCGTGGCGCAGACCGAGCGGCTCGCCGGCGGCGACCAGGCGATCGTAGACGTGCGCCGCCTGCTCGGTGGGGATGTACAGCTCGTAGCCAAGCTCGCCCAGGTAGGTGATGCGGACGCACAGCGCGCGGGCAAAGCCGATGTCGATTTCGCGCGCGCAGCGGAACGGGAACGCTTCATTGGAGAGGTCCGCGGTCGTGACCTTCTGCAGCAGCTCGCGCGAGCGCGGACCCTGCACATTGAGCTGCGCGTGGCCGCTCGTGACATCGCTGACGAAGGCGTGCGCGCCGGCGGGGAAGTGCCGCCGCAGCCACGCCTCGACGTGGCGGTGCGCGGTGTCGGAGGCGACGACCCAGTAGGAGTCCTCGGCGAGCTTGGTGACGGTCAGATCCGCCTCCAGCGTCCCGCCTTCGTTGAGCCACTGGGTATAGGTGATGACTCCCTCCTCCCCATCGACGTTGTTGGCAGAGATGTAGTTGAGCAGCCGCCCGGCGTCGCTCCCCTGGACGAGGAACTTGGCCATGAACGACATGTCCATGAGGATCACGCCCTCACGCGTGGCCCGGTGCTCGGCCTCCCAGTAGGGGAACCAGTTCTGGCGGCCCCATGACAACTTCTCGACGGTCGGCGCCACCCCGGGCGGGGCGTACCAGTCCGCGCCTTCCCAGCCGCTGACATCGCGGAAGTAGGCGCCGCGCGCCGCCAGGCGGTCATGAAACGCCGACAGCTTGGCCCCGCGCGCGGTCTGCATCGAGCGCGTCGGATAGTGGCACTTGTAGACGGTACCTAGAGACTCGGCGGTGCGCGTACGGCGGTACTCGGGATTGCTCTGGTACTTGTGCAGGCGATCGATGTGGAAACCGGTGACATCGACATCGGCGCGGCCGTTGATGATCCAGTGCGCCACCACCCGACCCAGGCCCCCGCCGGTCAGGATGCCGATCGAGTTCAGCCCGGCGCAGACGAAGTAGTTCTTTACTTCGGGCGCCTCACCGACGATCGGGGCGAGGTCGGGAGTGAAGCTCTCGGGTCCGCAGAAGAAGGTCTTTACGCCGATCTGGGCCGAGATCGGAACTCGGCTCATCGCCCGCTCGACATAGGGTCCCATGCGGTCCCAGTCCGGCTGGATCGATCCGAAAGAGAAGTCCTCGGGCACGCCGCCGACCTTCCACGGCGCGCACACCGGCTCGAAAAGTCCAATCAGGAGTCCGCCGCCTTCTTCGCGATAGTAGCCGTAGCAGCCCGGGTCCTCGATCACCGGCAGCGAGGTACTCATCCCGTCGAGCCGCTCGGTGATGAGGTAGTAGTGCTCGGCCGACTGCAGGGGGATGTTCACCCCGGACTTCGCGCCGAGCTGGCGGGCCCACATGCCGGCGCAGTTGACCACGTACTCCGCTTCGATGTCGCCGTACGGCGTGCGCACGCCGCAGACCGCGCCGCGCTTTTTCAGCACGCTGGTCACCGGCACCCCTTCAAGGACCGTGGCCCCGTGCAGGCGCGCGCCCTTGCCGAGCGCCATGGTGACATCGACCGGATTGGCGCGGCCGTCCCCCTTGACGTAGAACCCGGCCAGTACGTCTTCGGTGTGCGCGAGCGGGAACAGATCTTTTACCTGCGCCGGCGAGATCTCGTGGACATCGACGCCGCAGTAGCGGTTGAAGGCGGCCACCCGGCGGTACTCCTCCAGGCGATCGGGGTCGCTGGCGAGCTCGATGAAGCCCACCGGCATGAAGCCCGTCGACTGGCCGGTCTCCGCTTCCAGGCGCTCGTAAAGGGCGCGCGTGTACTTGCGCATCTCGGTCGAGGTCTCGGACGTCGAGCCGAAGGTCACGATGAGGCCCGCGGCGTGCCAGGTGGTGCCCGAGGTCAGGCGGTCGCGCTCGAGCAGCACTACATCTTTTAGGCCCTGCTGCGCGAGGTGGTAGGCGACCGAGCAGCCGATGATGCCACCACCGATGACGACGACCCGGGCGCGCTGGGGAAGGTTTGGTTGGGACATTGGCTCCCGATTATGTTCGAGCGTCCACTGCTGTAAAGCCCAGTCGGCGGTTTTCTCCGGTCTGACCACGGGCAAGCGCTGCCCTTCCGCAGCGCAAGGGCTCGATCGGGCGGGACTTCGCGTAAGCTGCGGCCTGAAGTTGACCCGCTTGCCGACGGCGTCAGCATTGCGGGAGGAAAGGTCGGTGCGTACACCCGTCTCTGCATTTTTTGCGTCTTGTCGTG
>DAOMZC010000995.1:0-2829 GCA_035437965.1 Pseudomonadota bacterium | reverse complement strand
GGCCGCGTCCGGCGCGCTGCCCGGCAGGCCGCGGCGGCTCACCTCCAGCCCGCGGACGCGCGCCGCGGGGCCGCTGCCGATGGCGGGGCCTACGACCCGGATCGGGGTCGCGTAGCAGACTATCTCGGTGCCGTGGTGGCGCACCAGCTCCAGCTCGTGCGCGTAGGCCGACATCTCCTTGGGCCCGCGGCGGTAGAGCAGCCAGGTCTTGCGGGCGCCGGCGCGCGCCGCCTGGGTCGCGACATCGATCGAGGTGTTGCCGCCGCCGATGACCGCGACCGCGGCGCCGGCGACCGCGCGCTGCACCGCCGCATCGCCGCTCTTGAGCGCCGCGATGAATTCCAGCGCGTCCCACACGCCCGGCTGATCTTCGGCACCGATGCCGATGCCGGGGATCGCCCCCATGCCGACGCCGATGAACACCGCGTCGTGGCGCTCGCCGAGCTCGGCGAGGGTCACGTCGCGCCCGACCGCGACGCCGCAGCGGATGTCGACGCCGGCCTGGCGCAGCCAGTCGACCTCGGCCAGCGCCTCTTCGGGCACCATCTTGTACTGCGCGACGCCGGTGGTGTTGAGCCCCCCCGGGCGGTCGCTCGCCTCGTAAAGGACCGCCTTGTAGCCGTGGCGCAGGAGCTCGGCCGCGCAGGAGAGGCCCGCGGGACCGGCGCCGACGATGCCCACCGAGCCGGGCTTGGGCGCCCCGGGGGTCAGGATCGGCATGCCGCTGTGCAGCGCCTTCTGCGTGGCGTAGCCCTGCAGCGGCCCGATCTGGATCGGGCGGTGCTGATCGGAGAGGACGCACGCCCCTTCGCACAGCACCTCGGTCGGGCAGACGCGGGCGCAGCTGTACCCGAGGATGTTGCTGGCGAGGATCG
The DNA here is from genome assembly GCA_035437965.1 of Pseudomonadota bacterium. Classification (GTDB taxonomy): domain Bacteria; phylum Myxococcota_A; class Polyangia; order Palsa-1104; family JAEUJZ01; genus CALFML01. The sequence continues at coordinate 1,954 of DAOMZC010000995.1, read as the reverse complement.
TCCGCGCCGAGCCGGCGACGTTGCCGGTGGCGATCTGCTGGATGAAGAGCGGGATGTCGATCCCCGTCGGGCAGGCCCGGATGCACGGCGCGTCGTAGCAGAACAGGCAGCGGTTGGCTTCGGCGCTCGCCTCGTCGCGGGACAGCGGGGGTCGGATTGGTTGTGCCAGGGTTGGAAGCAAAAAACTCTCGGCCATCGTGTCAGGCACGCTAACACAACCGCCCACCTGTCCACCTGGGCAAATGCGCCATCGTGGGGTTTTCAGCAGGCCGAAAGTCGTGGTACGGTCCTTATGCGTTATGAATACGCCTTCCCGAGAAGGTGAGGTCATTGCTCAGGGTCGCTATAAGCTCAACCGAAGCTTGGGCCGCGGCACCTTTGGCGATGTGTACCTGGCCGAGTCCACCGACCCGAGCCATACGGCGGGCCAGACCCAGGTGGTGGTCAAGGTCCTGCACGCGCAGTGGGCGCAGGTGGCCGAGGTCGTCGAGCGCTTCCGCCGCGAGTCGCTGGTCACCCGCAAGATCGAGCACCCGCACGTCGCCCGGATCTTCGAGCACGCCCAGCTTGCCGACGGCGTCCCCTACATCGTCATGGAGTACCTGCCGGGGCGCTCGCTGCGCGCCCAGATGGACCTCGGCGGGCTGCCCTACCAGGAGTGCCTGGGGGTGCTGGCGGCGATCGCCGACGCGCTCGACGCGGCGCAGCGGGCCGGGGTGGTGCACCGCGACCTCAAGCCGGAGAACATCCAGCTCATGGAGCGCGGCGGCAACCTGTACTACCCGATCGTGCTCGACTTCGGGGTGGCCAAGTTCCTCGACGCGGCGGAGAAGCTGACGATGACCGGCGCGCTGCTCGGCACGCCGGCGTATATGTCGCCCGAGCAGTTCCGCGGCGAGACCAACCTGGGGCCGCCGGCCGACGTGTACGCGCTGGCGATCCTCGCCTACGAGCTCTTGAGCGGCGTGCCGCCGTTCCACGGCTCGACGTTCGGCGAGCTGGCGATTGCCCACACCACCAAGCCGGCGCCGCAGCTCAAGAACGTCCCGCAGCCGCTGGCCGACCTGCTGCACCGGTGCCTGGACAAGGACCCCGCCAAGCGGCCGCGCGCCGCCGCCATCGCCACCACCCTGCGCGGCGTGCAGGCCAACGCGCCGCACTCGCAGCTGGTCGCCACCCGCGTCGATCCGTACGCCGACACCGGCAAGCTGACCGGCGATGTGCGGGCGTCGCTGGCGCAGCAGACGTTCCTGAGCGACCAGGCGAGCCGGCGCCAGCGCAACCTGACCATCCTGCTGGCCGTGGCCGTGTTCGCCATCACGAGCGCGGTGGGACTCTTGGTCTATTTCTTCCTTTTCTAACTGTTCTCATTAAGCCGCCGCTTCAAGTAGACTACGCCTCCATGTCGCACCTTGACGATTCACGCGGGCCCAAGTCGGCCAACGCAAGTTCGAACGCTGGAAAGACGGGCTCGGGGCAGGTCGGCGCGGCCGACGACGCGGGCGGGGACTTCGCCCACATGCTGGCGGAGTTCGAGCGCGAGCAGCCCGGGGGCAGCAAGCCCCGGTCCAAGAAGGCCCGCGGCGGGCCGCAGGTCGGGGCCGAGGTCAAGGGCCGCGTACTGTCGATCGGGCGCGAGTCGATCTTCGTTGATCTGGGCGGCAAGGACGACGGCATCCTGCCGGTCGACGAGGTGCGCGGCCCGGACGGGCAGATTACGGTCGCGGTGGGCGATGAGATCACCGCGCGCGTGGTCGAGATGGACGGGCGCTCGGGCGGCGTCGTGCTGCGCCGGCTGCTCGGGCGCGGAGCCGACAACCAGGCCGAGCTGCTGCAGGCGTTCGAGCTGGGCATCCCGGTCGAGGGGCAGATCACCGGCGTGGTCAAGGGCGGGGTCGAGGTGCAGGTGGCGGGGGTGCGGGGGTTCTGTCCGATCTCGCAGCTCGACCTGCGG
>DAOMZC010000994.1:0-2834 GCA_035437965.1 Pseudomonadota bacterium | reverse complement strand
CGGCCTTGAAATGCGCACATCTCTCGTGCCTCTTGCCGCGATCCGCGACGCAGGGACGACGCCCTCGCCGGACCGTTCGTCGGCCGGCTCGCCCCCGGCGAAGCGGTCGAGCGGCTGCAGCCGCGGCTGCCCGGCAGCCCGGAGCACCCGCTGTCCGCCTCGGCGCTGGAGGACTACGCCAAGTGCCCGTTCCGCTTCTTCGTCCGCCGCGTCCTCAAGGCGACGCCGGTGACCGAGGGGGGCGAGGACCTCGATCCGCTGGCCAGCGGCCGCCTGCACCATGCGGTGCTCGAGCGCTTCTTCCTCAACCGCCGGGACTGCGGCCGGCTGCCGCTGCGCGGCGATGCCGACGACCGCGCCGCCATGGATCAGGCGGTCGATGAAGAGCTGCGCCGCTTCCACGGGAAGGAGCGCACCGGCCACCCGGAGCTGCTCAAGGTCCGGGTCCGCCGGCTGCGCGCCGACCTCCTGCGGCTGCTCGCCCGCGAGGCCAGCTCGCCGATCGACCCGGACTGCGTACCGGCGCGCTTTGAGCACCGCTTCGGCCCGCTGGCGCTCCGCGGCACGGATGACGGCGACGGCGACGGCGACGGCGACACCGACGGCGCCGGCATGGCGCTGCACATCGAGGGCATCATCGACCGCGTCGACCTCGGCCGCGGGCGCGCGGTGGTGCTCGACTACAAGGCCGGCCGCCTCTTGCGCTACGAGGAGCTGTTGCGCTCGCACCTGCTTGAGACCTCCTTCCAGCTGCCGCTCTACGCCGCCGCGCTCACCGTCGATGAGTCGCTGCGCGATGGCGGGCCGCCGATCACCGAGGTATCGGCGCGCTACTACTCGCTGCGCCAGGGCCGGGTGTCAAAGCCGCTGCAGGACGCCGAGATGATCTCCCTGGACCCGGCGGTGCGCCGCCGCGTCCCCGATCGCAACGTCGCCGAGGTCGCCTATCGGCTGTGGCGCCGCCTGCGCGCCGGGGACTTTCGCGTCGCCCCGCGCACCTGCGAGGGCTGCGGGCTGGAGTCCTCGTGCCGCATCCCCGCCGCGAGCGCCGCGTTCACCGAGCCCGGCGACGAACCCGGAGACGGGGCCGCACCGAGCAGCAGCACCACCAACCGCCCGCCGGCGGGCGCCGCGTCGCCGACTCCGGACTGGCAGCCATGAGCGAGCGCTTCCTGCTGCGCCGCGATCGCGTCGTCCAGGCCGGAGCCGGGACGGGCAAGACGCACGCTCTTTTGACCCAGTATCTGCACCTGTGCGCCGGCCTGTCGGCGCACGGCGCGCCGCTGGCCCCGCGGGCGATCTGCGCCCTGACCTTCACCGATAAGGCGGCCGGCGAGATGCGCGAGCGGCTGCAGCGCCGCACGACCGCCATCGTGCGCGCCACCGCCGACGCGGCGAGCCCGGCCGCGCTGCCGGCGGCGCTGCTGCAGCTTCAGGAGGTGGACCTGGTCCAGACCGCGGCGGCGCTCGACCGCCCGCTGCCGGGGCTTGCCGAGTGGGAGCAGATCCTGGCCCAGCTGCCGGGGGCCCCGATCGGCACCTTCCACTCGTTCGCGGCGAGCCTGCTGCGGCGCTACGCGGCGCTGGCGGGGCTCGATCCGGATTTCACCCTCCTTGATGAGGACAGCGCCCGCGCGCTACCCGTCGAGAGCAGTGAGCGGGTGGTGCTGGGCGCGCTGGAGGGGCGCCTGCCCCCGGCCGCCGGCGCGCCGGACGGCAGCGCCCAGCCCACCGCCGAGCAGGCAGCCCTGGTGGTCAGCGAGTACGGCTTCAGCGGCGGCCCCAGCGCCGAGGGCGGCACCGTCGAGGCGCTGGGCCACCTGCACCGGCTGCGCGGGGAAGAGGGCAAGGACGCGGCGGGCCTGGCCGACAGCTACCGGCCGGCGGTGCTGGAGGCCGAGCTTGGGCGCCGGCGCGGCGCGGTGCTCGCTGGGCTGGCCGAGCTGGCGCGGCTCGCTGAGCAGCTCGGCCCGGGCAGCGCCGAGCGGGTGCTCGAGCTCGTCGGGCTGCGCGACGCGCTGGCGGCGAGCCTGCAGAGGCCCGAGGAGGCCGCCCTGGCCGCGGCGCTGCCGCTCGGTGAGCTCGTGCTGCAGGGCATAAAGAAGCTGCGCGCCAAGAAGGACGGCGGGGCGCAGGACGAGCTGGCGCAGCTCAAAGAGCGGCTCAAGACCGCCGTCGAGGAGATCACCGCCCTGCACAAGAGCCTGCGCGCCGCCCCGCTCGCCCTGGCCCTGGAGGGCCTGCTGGCTCCGGTGTCGCGCGCCTACGACGAGGCCAAGCGGGCGGCGAGCGCGCTCGATTTCACCGACCTCTTGCAGAAGGCGCGCGACCTCCTGCGCGATCACCCCGCGGTCCGCGCCGAGGCGCAGGCGCGCTTCGCCGTGCTGCTCGTCGACGAGTTTCAGGATACAAACCCGCTGCAGGCCGAGCTCCTGGAGCTGCTCGCGGGGCCGCTGACCGGCGGGGCGCCGCGCGAGCCGGGGCGGCTTTACATCGTCGGCGACCGCAAGCAGTCGATCTACGAGTTTCGCGGCGCCGACGTGGCGGCCTATACGACGCTGTGCGACCGCCTGCTCGCCGGCGGCGCCGATGAGGAGACGCTGAGCCGCTCGTACCGCTCGCGACCGGCCTTGCTGCACTTTGTCAGCGCGCTGTTCGCCTCGGTCATGAGCGGCGAGCCGCCCGCGGGTCCGGCGAGCGGCACGGGCCAGCCGGCGCCGCCGTTTTTTGTCCGCTGGGATGCGCAGCGCGACCCGCTGCAGGCGGTCCGCCCGGCGGATCCGGCGATGCCCGGTCCAGCTGTCGAGCTCGTACGCGGCGCCGTCCCCGCCGCG
>DAOMZC010000993.1:0-2834 GCA_035437965.1 Pseudomonadota bacterium | reverse complement strand
GGGCGGATGCTGACCCAGCTGGCGGCGCGGCGCAAGCAGACGCTGCTTCACATCGTCAAGACCCCGGCGCAGGCGCAGGCGATGCGCGCCCTTGGGGCCCGCCACGTGGTCGAGCTGCGCGGCGACCGGGCGGCGCCCGAGCTGACGGCGCTCTTTGCCGCCCTGGGAGTCTCGGTGGTGCTGGAAGCGCATGCCGGGGTCCACACCGACGCCTTGCTGCGCGCCCTGCCGCGCGGCGGGTCGGTCCTGGTCTACGGGGCCGGCCCGGACGCCGACTGCACGATCGATCCCGGGGAGCTCATCTGCCGCAACAAGTCGCTGGAGGGCTTCTTCCTCGCCGACTGGATGAAGAAGGCCGGCTTTGCCCGCTCGGTGCAGGCGGGCCTGGCGGTGCAGCGGAACCTCAGCGAAGAAGCCCACGGCGAGGTCAACGCCCGCCTGGCGCTCGACAGCTACCACCAGGCGCTCGATCTCCTCTATCGCGGGCGCCTCGCCGACGGCCAGGTCCAGTTCCAGCTCGCCCGCCTGAACTGAGCGCCGGCGGCCCGGCGGCCCAAGAACCCGCCGCAGGCCGCGGCACCTGAGCTGGGGGAACGCGGCTGCCTGGAGGAGCCGCGCTCGCCGTCGGCACCCGAGCTGGCGGGACGCAGGCTGCCTGGAGGAGCCGCGCTCGGCGTCTGCACCCGGGCTGGCCGGGCGCGACTGCCTGAAGGAGCCGCGTCGGCCGTCCGCACCCGAACTGGCGGGACGCAGGCTGCCGGAGAAGCCGCGCTCGGTTTCTAAACCTGAGCTGGCCGGACGCGCGACCGCCTGAGGCGCCGCGCTTGCCCCGCCTTAGGGCTCGGGAAGCTCTTTTGCGGCCCGCGGGCGCGGGGATCGGGCGGGCGCAGTCCCCGGGGTCTTGGTCGCCGGCGCTCGACCCGTGTCGAGCAGGGACGCGCTCTTGCCCTTGCCCACCGGGCTGACCTCGGCGAGCCACTGGGCTACCTGCTCCAGCTCGGTGTCGGGGCGCTGCCCGTACTGCTCGTAGTCCTGCTGCGCCTTGTAGCCGAGCTCCAGGGCGCGCACCCGCTGCTCGGGGCGGCCCAGCGACCACAGCGCCCGCGCCAGGGCGAACTCGGTGCGCGCCAGCGCCTGCAGGGTGGCCGGGACGCGCTCGAGGTTGGGGCGGCTCTCGCGGTAGCTCAGTGCGCGCTCGAGGTAGGGCAGGCCCTCGCGCGGCTGGCCCATCGCGACCAGGGTCTCGCCGATGCTGTTCAGGGTGTAGGCGATGAGCTCCTCGGAGCGCCCGGGCATGCTCTCGCGCAGGTCGTGGGCGATGCGGTAGTGGCTGAGCGCCTCTTCGTAGTTGCCCTTGAGCCGCAGGACCTCGCCGAGGAAGTAGCGGGCCTGGGCGCGGCGGCCCGGATCGTCGTCGGGCGGGCTCGGGTGCTCGCGGACCTCGACGCAGGTGCGGGCGAGCCGCTCCGCCTCGTCGAGCTTGCCCTGGCTGATGAGGTTGGTGACGATGAGGATCTGGTAGTCGGTGGTCCGGATGTGCCGCGGCCCCAGGGACACCTCGGAGGTCTCCAGCGCCTTGCGGAAGTAGGTGTCGGCCTCGGCATACTGGCGCTGCTCGCGCAGGAGCAGGCCGATCCCGCGGGTCGCCGAGCGGACATCGGGGTGAAACGGCCCGACGAAGTGGGTCTGGATGGCCAGGGCTTCTTTATAGAGCTCCATGGCGCGCGCGTACTGCGCCGTGTGCCTGTAGATCCCGGCCATGATGAGCATCACCGCGCCGGCCTCGAAGCTCTGCGCGCCGTAGACCTTTTCGCGCAGGGCGAGCGACTTGCGGCAGTTCTCGATCGCCTTGTCGTTCTGGATCGCCTGCGACGCCACCATGCAGTTTGACAGCAGCAGCTGCCCGCGCATCGGCTCCTGGTCGTTCAGCAGATCGATCGCCGCGTCGGCCAGCTGCGCCCAGGCCCGGGCTTTACTGTAGTCGCGGAGCCGGAACCCGGTCACCTGGACGAGCAAGATCCACGTCTGCGCGATGAGCCGCTGGTCCCGCCCCTCGATCGCCGCCGCCGCCGCCCGCAGCAGCGTGTCCTCGGCCTGCTGGCCCAGCCCGCTGAGGTCGAGGATCTCGCCGAGCAGGTACAGCGCCTCGGCCTTCACCGGCAGGTAGTTGGTCTCGGCCGCCGCCCGCACCGCTTCCTCGGCGCGCACCCGCACCTCGGAGAAGTTGCCAAACTGCTGCATGGCGCGGATCGCATCGAGCTGCTTGGTGACCTGCTCGACGCGGCGCCGGGTGACGGGGTTGTCGGGGATGGGGGTCGGGGCGGTGAGCGCCTCGATGTTGGCGCAGCCCGACAGCGGCGTCAGGTTGTGGGCGGCGCTGGCGGCCGACTCGACGATCGGCGCGCTCGGCTTGCTCATGATGTCGACCACCGCCGCGACCTCATCGAGCCGGCGGTCCAGGCAGCGCATGCGCAGGTCGTGCACGACCTTGCTCTGCTCGCCGCGCACCGTCGAGATGCACGCCTCGGTGCGCATCGCCACCCAGTCGCGGGTGTAGTCATCGAGGGTCCGCTCGACCGCCTGCCAGCTGTCGGCGGCGAACGCCTGCCCGGTGCCGAGCAGGGCCTGCTTGAGCGACTGCTTGCGCCCCCCCTCCCAGATGCCGGCGAGGCTGTGATCGGCCCCCTGACACAGCGCGACCTTGCGCCGCTGGACCTCCTGGTAGCCGAGGTTGCCGAGGATCGCCAGCGCCACCACCGCCCCGGTGACCAGCCACGACTTGGACAGCGCCTGCGGCTGCGGGTTGAGCGCCTCCAAGAGCGCGTCCATGCTCG
>DAOMZC010000992.1:0-2834 GCA_035437965.1 Pseudomonadota bacterium | reverse complement strand
GCAGGCGCTGGGGGCGGCGCACCAGATCAACATCGTCCACCGCGATCTCAAGCCCGAGAACATCTTCCTCATCAACCGCGACGGCAACCCGAACTTCGTCAAGGTACTCGACTTCGGCATCGCCAAGTCGCTTGAAGAGGAGAAGATCCGCAAGCTGACCACGCCCGGCATGGCCATGGGCACCCCGGAGTACATGGCCCCCGAGCAGGCCTCGGGCAAGGGCAGCGACGCGCGCAGCGACATCTACTCGCTCGGCGCGATCCTGTACGAGATGCTCACCGGGCGGGCGCCGATCCACGGCGAGAACATGATGGACATCCTCATCCGCAAGGCCACCGAGGACCCGGTGGATGTGGCGCTCTTGCGCCCGGATGTCCCGCCGGCGGTGGCGCAGCTGGTCATGCGCACCCTGGCGCGCAACCCCGAGGGCCGCCCGCAGAGCATGGGCGAGCTGGCGGCCGAGCTCAACAGCCACCTCGCCGACATCCACGCCGGCATCGTCACCGTTCCCAAGGTGCCGCCCAAGGTCCCGACGACGCCGCCGGCGGTGCGCCTCCCCGCGCGGCCCGCGCCGAGCTACTCCGCGCAGGCGCGCTACCGCCGCTTCCTGCTGATCCGCGGCATCCTGCTCAGCGGCGCCCTGCTTGGGGTGGCCGTCATCCTTTACATGCTGTTCTTCCCGCTGAATCCGCTGCCGCCGCGGCCCGCCGATCTGGCGGTGCCGATCGGACCGCGGGTCACGCCGCCGCCTCCCACCCCGCCGGACGCCGGCACCCAGGTGGTAATCGCGCCGGCGCGGCCGGACATGGCGAGCAGCGGACGCTCGGTCGAGCCGCCGCCGAGCAACCCGCCGCCGCGCGACCGCCGCAACTGGATCAACGGCCGACCCCCGGCGCCGCCGATCGAGCGTGCCGCGGCCTTCGCCAAGATCCAGGAAGGCCGGCAGCAGATCGACAGCGGTCGCGCCGACCTGGGCTACTTGCAGTGCTACTCCGCGACCGGCAACTTGCAGACGCGCGGGTCCGCCCTGACCTGCATGGGCGAGGCGGAGTTCGGCCGCGGCCGCTACAACGAGGCGGTCAAGCTCGGCAAGCTGGCGCTCAAGGAGAAAGGAACCGGCCGCGACACCTATCTCCTCCTCGGCAAGACCTACGTCAAGCAGAAGAACTGCAAGGAGGCGCGGCCGCTTTTCCTGCGCGTCCTCAACACCTCCGCCAACAACCCCGAGGCCCTCGCCGGCCTGGACAAGTGCCCGCCCTAGCCGGCGGCGCGACGCCCCGGCGGCGCTTGGCTCGCCCGGTCGGTTCATTCTTTCTTGTAGATTATTGGCGAAAGGCTGGCGCTGGCCGCAGCGCGGCCTTACGTAGGCTTGGTAGGGTTAGACAAGAGGGTGAACTTTGAGCCTAGCTGACTTATTTTCCAAAGAGGCGCGCGCGCGCAACAACCTGAAAAAGACCATCGCCCGCGCCGCCGATAAGCACGCCCAGTCGGGCGACCGGTTTCGCGCCCTGGAGCTCCTGCGCAACGACGGCAGCCCGGCGGCGATCGGCGGGCTCCTGCGGCGCTTCAGCTTCGTTTACGACAAGTCGATCGAAGACGAGCAGGAAAAAGAGTGGGTCTACCAGACCCTGGTCGAGATGGGGGCCAAGATCCTGCCCGAGCTGCGCACCTACCTGCGCGACAGCGAGACCCTGTCGTGGTCGCTCAAGATCCTGGAGCACATCGCCACCGGCCCGGCGTTTCACGAGACGCTGCAGACGCTGTGCGAGCAGAACGACAACAGCTACGTGCGCGACCCGAGCAAGAAGATCCAGCTCGTGCACTTCATGGGCGAGCACCGCGATCCGGTGATCGCCGCCCTCATCGTCCCCTACGTCGACGATGTCGATGAGGGGGTGCGCTTCAAGGCGGTCGAGGCGCTGCTCCACCAGGGACAGCGCGAGATCATCCTTGCCCCGCTCGTCTCGCGCCTCCTCAACAAGAGCGAAGAGTCGCGCCGGATCAAGGTCCGCATCCTCGAGGGTCTCAGCGAAGCCGGCGTGCCGATCAGCGACCGCCCGAGCGAAGTCGAGCGCGCCCTCAACGAGCTCGGTCTCGACGGCAAGCTGGACTCCCAGAAGCGCCTCAAGCTCAGCGCCAGCTCGCGCGCCTGAGTTCCCTCACAAGCTCTGCGCCCGGCCGTCGTCCAGTGGCGGCGGCGATGCTGCCTGCTAGGTCCAGATCGGGGTCGCGCGGAGGGTAGCGCGCCCATCTTTGACGTGGACGTGGAACTGCACGGTCTGGCAGCTGTGCTGGCTCATGATCTGATCGCGGCTCTGCTGCAGGCGCTGGCGGAACAGCTCGAAGTCAAGCCCCTCGACGGACTCCTGGCAGCGCTCGCGGGCCAGCACGAACTCCTGGTAGACGCGGTAGAAGGAGGTCTGCAGGTCGTCGTCGGCCGTGGAGCCGACCGCGACGCGCGTCTCCGCGGTGTGGATGTGGGTGGGCAGCGGCGTCGGGATCGCCACCTCGGGCCCGGACGGCGCCGCCCCGCTTGACGGCACGGACACCGGGCCGGTGTCGCCGGGCGGTACATGTATGTTCGGCGCTGCGGCGCTGGCCGGTGGCGGGGTGCTGGCCGACGAGAGAGCGGGCGGGCTCACTGCGGGCGGGCGGGCGACGACAGCGGCGCTGCCGGCGGGCTCTTTTGCCCTGGCCCAGGTCGGCGGCGTCGTGACCGTGCGCAGAGCTTCGTTGACCGCGCGGGCAAGCTGCTGCAGCGGGCCGCGGAACCGCGTCTCGGCCAGCGGCGCCGCCCGCACCGGCGTAGCGGCCGACGTCAGCAGAGCACCTTC
>DAOMZC010000991.1:0-2840 GCA_035437965.1 Pseudomonadota bacterium | reverse complement strand
GCAGCTCGGCCAGCTCCTCGCTGACGATGCCGCCGCGCGGGTTCCGCTCGGGCGAGCCGGCCAGCCGCCCGGCCAGCCAGGCCAGCGACCCCAGCACGAAAGCAGCGAGCGGCAGCACCACCCACAGAGGCACCCGCCGTCCAGTGCCCGGCCGCTCCTGGGTGCTGCTAAAGGCGCGGCTCAGGCGACGCAGTGCCGACTGTGACGGCGAGGATCGATGATCGCCGCGCTCGACCAGCAGCAGCTCGATCTCGCGGTCCAGGGCCTCGGCCACCTCGCGCATCGAGTTGAAGCGCTCCGCCGGCCGCTTGGCCAGGAGCCGCACCACCAGCGCATCCAGGGCCGGCGACACCTGCAGGTGCGGGAACCGCTGACGCAGCGACGGGGGTGGCTCATCCAGGTGCTTGCGCAGCAGGCCCCCGATGGTGTCGTCGTCGAAGGGCAGGGTGCTGCTCAACATCTCGAAGAGGATGCAGCCGAGCGAGTACTGGTCGACGCGAAAGTCGACCGCCGTCCCCAGCGCCTGCTCCGGCGACATGTAGCCCGGCGTGCCGAGCAGCGTCCCGGGCAGCGTATGCGGCGAGCGGCGCTGCTCGGAGCCCGAGCCGGTCAGCGAGATGCGGTTCGCCGGGCTGTCGGGCCGCACCGGGGCCCCGTCGGCGGCCTGCTTGGCGATGCCGAAGTCGACGATCTTGACGAAGTCCTTGCTGCCTTCGTTGCCGCTCGGGTCGAGAAGGAACACGTTCTCGGGCTTCAGATCGCGGTGGATGACGCCCTGGTCGTGAACCGCCGACAGGCCGCGGGCAATCTGCGCCGCCACCTGACAGGCGCGCAGGGGCTCAAGACGTCCCCGAGTGAGCAGCTGGGCGAGCGTGGTGCCGCGCAGAAGCTCCATGACCAGATACGAGCGCCCGTCGGCCAGCACCCCGAAATCGGACAGAAACACGGTGTTCGGGTGGCTGATCTGCGAGGCGAGCTTGGCCTCCTGCAGGAAGCGCCGCCGGTACTCGGTGTTCTGCGGCGTGAGCAGCAGCTTGACCGCGAACAGCTTGTCGAGCACGACGTGGCGGGCCTGGTAGACCACGCCCATGCCGCCGTGGCCGAGCAGGCGCTCGATGCGGTAGCGCTCGCCGATGACCTGACCGACCAGATCCTCGCTCGACTCGGGGCGGCCGCCGACCTTGATCGGGGCCGGGGTATCTACGCCGACCGGGCGCGAGCTCGGACCCATCGTCGGCAGCATACTACCGGGCGAGGTCCCCTGGGCGCAGGTATGGTTCTCGCCCGCACTTAGGCGTTCTCCGCAGCGTGAGCAGCGGGAAGAACCAGCGGCGCGCTCAGGCTGGTCAGACATGGGAAGCCCGCTGCCATTTTACCAGAAGGCACGAGCGACAGCCGAGGCCGCGGCAAGCTAAATGCCGCGCTGGCCGCCCGGCGCCTGCAGGTTCGAGTCGTGAGCCGGGTCGTCGGCCAAGTCGGAGTTCGCGGCTGATTGGGGTGCTGGCGTCGAGGTCGATTAGGGAGAGCCCGGCTCGCCATTGCCCTCGCCGCCCGGAGCTAATCCGGCGGCCACCTGCTGCAGCGAGACGGGGGACTCAAACGATCGGCTGGCCGGCGGCGCGGCGGGCGCTGCCTCGGCGTCGCCCTGGGCGGCGGCCGGGGCGCGGCTCTTCTGCATGCTCGAAAGGAGGCTCAGCCCGGCGCTGGTGCCGTGGCCGGGCTGGTCTTCGCGGAGCGCCTTTTCGCGCTCCTTGGCGCGGCGCAGGTAGGCGAAGCACTCGCGCAGTCCGTCTTTGAGGGTGCGCAGGGTGCGCAGGCCCTCGAGCTCGACCCCGAGCTGAATCATGGTGCGGGCGATCTCGGGCCGGATGCCGGTGAGCACGCACATCGCCCCGAGGAGCCGCGCCGCGCGGGTCATCTTGAGCACCGAGTTCGCGGTGGTGGTGTCGACGATCTCGACGCCGGTGATGTCGATGATGATGCAGCGCGAGCGGCTCTGCTTGACCCGGTCGAGCAGCTTCTCGGTCATCTCCTGCGCCCGCTGGGTGTCGAGGGTGCCGATGACCGGCAGGAGCAGGATTTCCTCCCACAGCTCGACGGTGGGAGCGGACAGCTCGTTGATCGCCAGCTGCTGCCGGGCGATCGTGCTCAGCTGCTCTTGCAGCTCGCGCTTGGACTGCTCAAGCTCGGCGATGTAGCGCTCGTTCTGGGCGCGGGCGGCGGACAGCTCCTGGTTGTAGATGTTCAGCGCCGCCTCGAGGACCGAGAACTCGTCGGCCTGATCGCTGGCCGGAATCTGGATTAGATCCGAGTTGTACTCGCCGATCGACACCATCGACAGAACGTCGATGACGCGCTGGATGCGCTCGAACGGGACAGTAACGGAGGTCTTATCGGGCATGGCTACCTGCCCACCTGGCATGAAACGCCCGGCGTTCCAGGTTGGGAATGCACGCAGATCCTGCCTCTTAGCCGCACCGTACTATCATGCGGCCAAACCCCCGACCGAGGCAAGGCTTTGCACAGAACTTGCCTTTTCGCCGACGGGATCGCCGCATAAACGACACGGGCGGACATGGACATGGACATGGTCTGCTTGGACCTTGGGCTTAGGACCTGGGCTAGGGCAGGATCCGTTTTACCGCCTCCCAGTGGGCGTTCATTTCGTCGAGAGTGAGGTCTTTCAAAGACCGCGGCTCGCGCATCTCACCGTCGGCAAGATCGGTGCTCGTGTCCAGGCTGGAGACCCGATCTTCCATGGCGTTGAAGCGGGCGGAGAAGCGAGCAATCGCGCCGCGCAAGGCGTCCTCGGGAGAGAATCCGAGCTTGCTGGCCAGCCG
>DAOMZC010000990.1:0-2843 GCA_035437965.1 Pseudomonadota bacterium | reverse complement strand
GCCCTGGCGCGCCGGCTGGCGACGGCGCTCCGGCACGGGGAGCCGGCGGTGGTGGCGCGCCTTGCCGCGGGCCGGCTGCTGTGCGATGTCCGCGCGGTGCTGGACGACGCGGAGCTCGGCCAGCTCGCCGTCGCCCTGGCCCAGGCTTTCCGATCCGTGCGCGCCGGCGCTTAACTGCCGGCAGCGGATGCCAATCGGGTAAGATGGCGGCAAAGGAGTCCCCATGACCACTTCCCACACAGTCCAGTTCACCGCTTCTCCCGAGACCGGAACGGCCAGCGGATACCTCATGCGGCCCGCCGCGGGACGGCCGGGGCTCATCGTCCTTCAGGAGTGGTGGGGCCTGGTTCCGCACATCAAGGACCTGGTCGGCCGCTTCGCCGAGCAGGGCTACGTCGCGCTGGCCCCCGACTTGTACCACGGCAAGAGCACCGCCGAGGCCGAAGAGGCGCAGCACCTGATGAAGGGCCTGGACTGGGGCCGCGCCGCCCGCGAGATCGCCGCCGCGGTGCGCCACCTGCGCGAGGTCGAGGGCTGCACCCGCGTCGGCGTCGTCGGCTTCTGCATGGGCGGCGCGCTGACCGTCATCGCCGCCAGCCAGCCCGGCGTGGACGCCTACGCCGCCTTCTATGGCTTTCCGCCCAAGGGCGCTGTCGATCTCGACAAGATCAAGGCGCCCGGGCTGATCCTGTTCGGCGAGCACGAGACCTACTTCTCGGTCCCCGACGCCCAGGCGTTCGCCACCGGCCAGCGCCAGCGCGGCATCCCCACCGAGGTCGTCATCTACCCCGGCGCCGGCCACGCCTTCTTCAACGACAGCCGCCCCGAGGCCCACCACAAGGAGGCCGCCAACGACGCCTGGCGGCGCACTCTCTCTCTATTCGGCAAGAACCTGCGCGACTCTGGCCAGCCATGAAGCCGGACGCCGCGGCGCAGCCGGCGGCGGGGGCCGCCCCGTATCAGCTGGACGCGGGCGATCGGGAGGGCCTCACCGCCTACCTGCAGCGCCACGGCCTGCTCGCGCCCGGGGAGCACGTCCTTACCGCCGCGCGCGCCGGGGAAGGCAACATGAACCTGACCCTGCGGGTGACCACGGAAACGCGCAGCCTGATCGTCAAGCAGGGTCGCCCGTGGGTCGAGAAGTACCCGCAGATTCCCGCCCCGGTCGAGCGGACGATCGTCGAAGGTCGCTTCTACGCGCTGGCCGAGCGGAGTCCGCCCCTGGCGGCGCGCATGCCGCGCCTGCTCGCGCTCGATCCGCAGTCGCACATCCTCGTCCTGCAGGACCTGGGGAAGGCGGGCGATCTTACCAGCTTGTACGCCGGCGCTCGGCTCGGCGAAGCGGCGGTGGCGGAGCTCGCGGACTACCTTGGCCACCTGCACGAGCTGCCGGTGCCCGCCGCGGAGCTGCCGGTTCTGCGCAACCCGGCGATGCGCGCCCTCAACCACGAGCACATCTTCCGCTTCCCGCTCGACCCGCACAACGGGCTGAACCTCGATGCCATCACCCCGGGACTGACCGCCCTCGCGCGCGAGCTTGCCGGCGACCCCGCCTATGTCGAGCGGGTCCACCGCCTTGGGCAGCTGTACCTGGAGGCGACCGCCGGCTCGCTGTGTCACGGCGACTTCTTCCCGGGCAGCTTCCTTGGCACCGAGTCCGGGATCTTCATCATCGATCCGGAGTTCTGCTTCCTCGGACCGCGGGAGTTCGATCTGGGGGTGCTGCTCGCCCACCTGCACCTGGCGGGGCAGCCCGCGCCCGCCGGTGAGGACCTGCTGCGGCGTTACGAGCAGCGCGCGGCTGTCGATCGCGAGCTCGTGCGCGCCCTGACCGGAGTGGAGATCATGCGGCGGCTGATCGGGGTCGCGCAGCTGCCGCTTAATCTAGATCTGGACGGCAAGCGGCAGCTGCTGGCGCTATCGCGGCGGCTCGTGCTGGGTCTTTAAGGACTGCGCGGCGCTACAGGCTCACTTGCTGCACCAGGGTCGTGCGGGCGCGTAGCTCGTCGTCGGTGTCGAGGTTGAAGCTGCGGCCGTGTTTGAGCTCGTCGCGCAGCAGGGTGGTGAGGGACTCGGCGGCGGTGACGAGGGCAGGCTGGTGGTCGCTCTTGTCGAAGGTCGCATAGACGACGTGGCGGGCGTCGGGGTCGTACTCCCAGAAGCCGACGATGCGCGGGCCGACCAGCACCGTGCGCAAGGTGGCGTGCCGGGTCTCGCCCAGGGTCGAGCTGCCGGGGGCGCCCCAGGCGGGCAGGGCGCGGCCGTGCTGCACCGGCTCGGTCAGTACGGCGGGGCCGCCGTGCAGCGTCAGGTAGTTGTCGTCAAAAGACAGGAGGGACACGGCGTGCGAGGGCGGCGCCGGCTGCAGATCTTCGGCGTAGCCGAGCGCCTCTTCGGCGTAGCCCGGAACCCGCATGGGAATGAGCGGCAGCGCCGCGACCGCCGCTTGCGCCTCGCGTCCGGACAGCCCGGCCCAGCCGGCGAAGTCCTTGACCGTAGCCGGCGCCGCGACGGAAAAAAACAGCGCCGCCAGGCGCGCGAACCGCTCGGGCGCGGTGGCCGGGACTTCGGCGGGCTGGGCGCGCGGCGCGACCAGGCGCCACTCATAGCGCTCGGTGTCGAGCCGGCCGCCGGGCAGGGTGCGCTCGATCTGGCCCGCGAACTCCAGGACCCGCAGCGCCAGCGGCAGCGGCGAGCTGAGGCCGACCTTCTTGCCGGCTTCACCGAAGCTGCGGCACGTCCCCGGAGGCAGCGCCCGGCGCAGCCCGTCCGAGGTCAGCGGCCCCGCGGCCAGCGCGGCGCGGGCGGCGACCGCCACCTCGTCGATCTCGCCCCAGGTGGTG
>DAOMZC010000989.1:0-2844 GCA_035437965.1 Pseudomonadota bacterium | reverse complement strand
TCCTTTGCGATCCGCGGCGCGCCGACATGAAGGACCTGCTCAACCGCCGGATCAAGCACCGCGAGGCGTTCCGGCCGTTCGCGCCCGCCATCCTCGCCGAGGCCGCGGCCGACTGGTTCGTCCGCGCGGCGCCGTCCCCGGCGATGCTGCTGGTCGACCTGGTGCGGCCGGAGCGGCGAGCGCAGATCCCCGCGGTCACCCACCACGACGGCACCGGCCGCCTGCAGACGGTGCAAAAGAGCGACAGCCCGCAGTTCCATGCCCTCATCGACGCCTTCGCCGCGCGCACCGGGGTGCCGGTCCTGCTCAACACGTCGTTCAACGAGCACGAGCCGATCGTGTGCACGCCCGCTGACGCGCTGCGCTGCTTCACCAAGACCGGCATGGACGCCCTGTGCCTGGGGCCGTTCTTGCTGGAGTGGGCGGCCTCCCCCGACGTCTCGCCGGGAGGGGCGGCGGCCTAGCATGTGCGGGCTCGGCGGCTACCTCGGTGAGCCGGCGCGGCCGCGGCCGCTGCGCGCCGAGGCGCTGACCCTGCACCACCGCGGCCCCGACGATCAGCAGGTGCTGCACTTCGCCGCGGCGGACGGCACCCCGGGGCTCCTGGCGTTCGCGCGGCTTTCGATCCTCGATCTGTCGCCGCGCGGCGCCCAGCCGATGCAGAGCGACGACGGCGCCCACGCCCTCATCTATAACGGCGAGATCTACAACCACGCCGCCTTGCGCGCCGAGCTGGTCGCCGCCGGGGCGTCTTTCCGCTCGCGCTCGGACACCGAGGTCGTGCTGCGCGCCTACGGGGCCCTGGGCGTCCAGGCGTTCGCGCGGCTGCGCGGTATGTTCGCCCTGGCGCTGTGGGACGCGAGCCGGCAGGAGCTGCTGCTCGCCCGCGACACGCTCGGGATAAAGCCCCTCTATTACTGCTTCGACGGCGAGCGGCTGGTCTTTGCCTCGGAGGTGCGGGCGCTGCTGGCCGCCGGCGCGGTGCTGCCGCGGCTGGAGCCGCGCGCCGTGCCCGGCCTGCTGAGCTCGGGTACGATTCCCGAGCCGCTGACCATCCTGCGCGACGTAGCGGCGCTGCCGCCCGGGCACCTGCTGCGCGTCGCGGTCGGGCGCGGGCGGCTGAGCGCCCCGACGCTGGAGCGTTTTCCGCCGGCGCCGCGCTGGGCGCCCTCCCAAGGTGCCTCAGTTGCGCCTGCCGGCCGCCTCTTCTCGTCGCCGGCGCTGCGCGAAAAGGCGGGCGAGCTGGCGCCGCTGCTGCGCGAGACGGTGGGGCTGCACCTGGTCGCCGACGTGCCGGTGGCGCTGCTGCTGTCGGGCGGGGTGGACTCGACGGCGGTGGCGGCGCTGGCGCGGGCGGCGGCTCCGGCGGCGCAGCTCGGCTCGTTCACCCTTACCTACGGGGCCGCGGACCCGCACAGTGAAGGCGCGGCGGCGCGGCGCACTGCCGAGGCGCTGCAGCTCGCGCACCACGACTGTCACCTGACGGCCGCCGCGGCCCTGGCGGCGCTGCCGCGGTTCCTCGCCGCCCAGGACCAGCCGAGCATCGACGGCTTCAACACCTATCTAATCAGCGAGCAGGTGCGCGCCGCCGGCTACAAAGTCGCGCTGAGCGGCCTGGGTGGCGACGAGCTGTTCCTCGGCTACCGGCTGCATCACCTGTTCGCCGCGGCGTGGCTGCTCGGCGACAAGCTCCCCGGCGCGACGGGCCGGCTGGCGGCGGTCGCCGAGCGCCTGGCCAGCCTCTGCTCGCCGCCGCCTGGGCACCCCAGCCCAGCGGGCCGTTGCACCAGTCAACCGCATCCGTTTGCTCGCCCCGGCGATCGGACCCGAACCTCTCCCGCGAGCGAGAGCGGAGTCGGGCGGCAGCTCCTTCATCGCCTGCTGGGTCGGTCGGCCACTGCGGCGGCGCGTCTCTCCAAGGTGGCGGCGGTGCTGGATGCGGCTGCCTTGCCTCCGGATGAGCGCGCGGCGGCGCTGTACAGCCGCCTGCGCTCCTTATGGTCCCCGGCCGAGGTAGCAGAGCTCACGGCACCGGGCCCCGCCGCGAGCTCGACTGACAAGCTGCCGGCAGAGTTGAACAGCGAAGGGCGCGAGGCCGGGAGCCTGGGCGCGAGCTCTGCCTGCGCCACGCCGACGGAGCCGAGCGCGGACGCCGAGCCAGGCGAGCCGCCGCGGTGCGACCGCTCGCTGCGTGCGCAGCTGCGCCGGGCCTACCAGCGGGTGATGCAGCTGGAGCGCCGCGGCTACCTGCGCAACACCCTGCTGCGCGACGCCGACGTCTTGTCGATGGCGCACGGGGTCGAGCTGCGCGTGCCGCTGTGCGACGCCGAGCTGTGGCGCGCGGTCGAAGAGCTGGGTCCCGAGCCGACCCTCCACACCAAGGAGCTCCTGGTCGCCGCCACCAGCGAGCCCCTGTGCACCGCCGCGGCGGCGCGACGCAAGCGGGGCTTCACGCTGCCGCTGCACCGCTTCCTCACGGGTGCCCTGCACCCCCTGGTCAGCGCCCACTTTGCCGACGCCGCGCTGGTCCGCCGGGCCGGCCTGACCGCCGCGGCGACGCGCGCCTGGACCGAGTACACGCAGGCGCCGACGGAGCGCATGACCTACAGGGTATGGTCGCTGTTCACGCTGCTGGCTTACGTGAAGCGCCACGGCCTTGAGCTGTGACGCACCCTCGTCGATGAAGCTGAACCCTTGGGTGCCGCGGCGCCGCCGAAGCTCGCCACCTAGCCCCGACCGCGCCAGCTCACCCAGAGCGCTGCTGCCCGTCGCCGAGCCGCGAGCCGGCCGCGCCAGCTCGCCAGAGCGCTGCTGCTCGTCGCCGCCGAAGCGCGAGCCGGCCAC
>DAOMZC010000988.1:0-2846 GCA_035437965.1 Pseudomonadota bacterium | reverse complement strand
GCGTGGACGAAGTCTTCCGGAGTCACCAAGCGGGGGATGAGTTTGAAGTGATTCTGCACGGACCGATAGGCGACCTGGGCCGCTGCGCCCGCTCTCTGCTGCAGCGCCTGTCGGACCGCGGCGTCAGTGCTTCGCTGGGCTTGGCGTATACGACGGAGACCGAGTTTGTCCCGGCGCGCGCCGAGCTGCGCCGGCTCGCGGAGGCCGCCTGTCGGCAAGCCAAGAAACAGGGCGGTGGCTGCGCCATGCTGGCGGGCCAGGGCTTGGTGGCTGCCTCAGGGCAGGACTGCAATCACGCCGACTCCCCGGGGGAGGCCGGGGCGATCCCGCATTCTGCTGCGCAAGGGCTGAGCGCTCCGCCACTCTCTGCGCGGCAGCCCGCAGCAGATGGAGGGCGCCCATGAGCGTCGATCTCCGCTCAGACCAGCCGTATGCGTGGCTGGGCAGC
This sequence comes from Pseudomonadota bacterium, assembly GCA_035437965.1. Classification (GTDB taxonomy): domain Bacteria; phylum Myxococcota_A; class Polyangia; order Palsa-1104; family JAEUJZ01; genus CALFML01. Next base: position 2,398 of record DAOMZC010000988.1, on the reverse strand, counting down.
GTCCAACCGCTTGGGCGGCTCGAGGTGGCGCCTGAACTGCTCCCCAAGGACGTGCCCGCCCGGCCCAGAGCGCTCCTGGGGCTCTGTGGGGCGCGCCCCTGGGGCTCCTGTGTGGAAGCCGGCTGCGCCCCGCCCGAGCGCTGTGCAGCGCTTGGCGGGACGACCGGGTGGGGAGGCGTGGAGGCATGAAGGCTCCCAAGGTCCAAGACGACTCCTTGGCCGAGGCCGTGCGAGACCCCGCTTCGTCCCCGCAGGCTCGCGCCCAGGCGGGCTCGTGCCCTTGTTGCGGTCGCCATGCCGTGCGGCCCACCGCGCAGCCCGGCCGCGTGTGTCGCTACCGCCATACCGCTCTGACTCTGCCGGCGGACCTGCTGGTGCCGACCTGCCGACGCTGCAAGCATCTGCTTCTGTCCTTCGAGTCGATGCCCGAGCTGGCCGCCGCCTTGGAGGCCACCTATCGCGCCGAGCTGGTTCAGCGCGCCGCCGCCGAGATTACCAAGCTGAGCCGGGTGCGTTCCCAGCGCAAGCTAGAGGTGGAACTCGACCTGAGCCAGGGCTACCTGTCCCGATTAAGAGCAGGGTATGGGGTTCCCAGTGCGTCGCTGGTAAGCCTGTTGGCCTTGCTGAGCAAAGAGCCCGCACGGCTGGATGAGCTCGCACGCTATTGGGCTCTGCCTCTGGTCCCCGAGCTTCGGGCACGCCGCCGGAGGCAAGGCCCATGACGGCCCCCTCAGAGGCTCTGCAGGCGCTACATCAGCAGGCGCGAGCCTTGCTCACCCAGCTTCACCCGCTGGCGGTGCAAGCTCCCGGCGAGTTGCAGTCGACCTGGGCGGAACACCTGGACCGCCTCGAACAGCTGGTGCAGTTCCTGGCAGGCGGCGGCAGCACTGCCCTGACGCTGCCCGAGCGCGCCGTCTCCAAGGCGCAGTGGGCCGAGTTTGGCCGCCTGCTGCGCGACAAGCGCACCGCCGCCGGCTTGAGTCGCGTTCAGCTGGCCCGCCGAGCGAAGCTGTCGGACGCCACCATCAAATTTGCCGAGACTGCGCGCCACCCGCCCAGTCGCGCCACGCTCATCCGCCTCATCGGCGTTGCTGAACTCAAGCTCCACTGGGCTGAGGTGCCGGGGCGCCCCGCGCCGCCCGCCCAAGCGCCGAGCGGCCCGCCGCCGCGGCTGGAGGTGGCAGGGATGCGCGGTTCGCTTAACTGCTTGCTCGCCCCGAGCTACGACCCTCTGAGTCTAGTCGCCGACCTGGTGCGATTCCTCCAGGGGGCGGGCGGCTATCTGGAGCAGACCAGCGTCTACCTGGACCCCGGCAGCGCCGCGGCCTACTTGGCCCTCTGCCAGCATTCATTCCTGTCGACGGTCCTGCGCAGCCGTCTGCCCCTGGGCGAGGTGGCCCAGCAGATCGTGGCCGCGAGCGGACGGGCCCCGCTCCAGGTGATCGCCCTGGGCGCCGGCGACGGCATTGCAGAGACCCAGCTGGTCGGTCACTTGATGGAGTCCGGTGCTTCCTCCGTGGAACTGTGCCTGCTGGACATCAGCCACCCGCTTTTGACCTCCGCCTACCGCCACGCCGTGGAGCGTCTGGCCCGGCAGCCCCAGGTCCATGTGTGGGCACTGCAGGGCAACTTCCATCATCTGCCTCTGTATACGGCTCTTCATCGGCCCACAGCTTCAAGACAGCGCCGACTGCTCACCATGCTGGGCGGCACCCTGGCGCACTTGGACCACGAACCCCGGTTTCTTCAACAAAGCCTTCTGGACTGCGAGGTCGATGACCTGCTTCTGCTCGATCTGCCCCTGGCCAGCGTGCTCTGCACCGACCGCGCAGAGATCAAACGGCGCGATCGGCTCTTCACCGGCGGCGTGCCGGCCCCCTATGCCGCCTGGCTGGCAGGCCCCATCTGGCGTCACTGCCCCCAGGTCGAGGAGGTCGACTTCCATTGGGAGCTGGAGACGCAGTGTCCGGTCCCGGGCAGCTACGCGCTGCATGCCGTCGCAACGGTGAAGTCCGCGCTCCGCGCGGACCGGCAGTTCTCGCTCTTTCGCCTGGGCCGCCACGACTCCAGCCAGCTCGCCCACTGCCTGAGCGACCTCGGCTGGGAGGAGCTCGGCGCGATGCTCTACGGAGATGACTATTCCCTTCGACTCTACCGCAAGCGAGGCCCGGGTGTACGGGTCGCTCCAAGCGAGGCCCACGTCTTGGCGCGGAGGCACGGATGAACCAAGATCAAAAACGCTGGCTGCGGCTGGCGCACGTCGCGGTGTGCGCCGCGCTGGCAGATGTCGCCTGCACCAAGGAGGCGCTGCTGGAAGCGCTGCTTGGGCGCAGGCCTGCAGCCAAGGACGACGAGGGGACCGGCGCGGCCCCCGCCCAAGCCCCACGTCGAGCGGACA
>DAOMZC010000987.1:0-2846 GCA_035437965.1 Pseudomonadota bacterium | reverse complement strand
GGCCAGGCGCGCAGCGCGCCGAACCTCGGCGACGGCCCCGAGCGCCTCCCCGAAGGCGGCACCGACCCCGAGGTCAAGCAGTCGGTGCAGGCCAGCATCGCCAACATCCGCGCCGCGGTCGTCGACCACAGCCCGCGCCGCCTCTGCAAAGGAACCTGACCCCCATGGCGACGACCAAACCGCTCACCTTAGCGCTGTCCGATGGCTACGTCTGCGTCGAGACCAGCAGTCCCCTGGCCAACGGGGTGATCATCCCCTTTGGGACCCCGGCGGTCTACGACTCCGCTGCCGGGCGGGTCAAGCCCGCCACGCAGGCGCTCCTGGTGGCCGGGTATCCGCTCCTCGGCATCGCCCTGGACACCTGGGACAACACCAACAACCAGTACAGCTCCGCGGGGCCGCGGCAGCTCTACGCGCGCAACTGCCAGTGGATCCCGCCCAACAACAACAACAGCGGCGGCGCCCTGGTCACCTACGTGGGTCAGCAGGCCACCATCGCCGACAACAACACGGTCACCAGCGGCGGCGGCGTGGGCGACCAGAACTTCCGGTGCGACGGGCTGCCTGCCGAAGGTGGCGTCGTCATCTGGATTCCGTAACCAGACCTCTTCCTAAAGGAAGCCTCCCATGCCCAAGCCTTCCGGCGTAATCACCTTCAACAAGATCGACGGTCTGGTCCAGGAGTACAACACTCAGTGGAACACCCGTCCCATCGAGCCGCAGAGCGTCACCGCGCAGCTGTGCTGGTTCCGCAACGGCGTCAAGGCCGAGGAGACCATCTTCCCGGTCAGCTTCTGGGGCAACACCGCCAAGGAGCGCAACCGGTACGAGGTGCGCAAGCACACCCCGCCCGAGGTGACCAACTTCAGCTGCCCGATCAAGGAGTACTCGCCCGAAGGCGAGATGATCGCCAAGGGCACCATGGTCACCGACCTGTACGGGATCTTCGAGGCGAAGCTCCCGATGATCGCCCAGCTCGGGATGCTCGAGCCCGAGTACCGCCTGGCGGAGTTTCTCGGAAGCGGCCAGGACACCGTCAAGGGCGTGCAGGCGTACGACGGACTGCCGTTCTTCCACACCGCCAAGCTGGTGAATCCCAACCGGGCGGCCAAGGGGAACTTCGCCAACTTCAACGGCTCGCTGGCGCTCAACCGCGCGGGTCTGAACACCGCCTTTCAGGCGCTCAACGAGGTCAAGGGCCCCGACGGGCGCCTGTTCCGGCTGCCCGGCCGGAAGGTCGTCGTGGTCTCGACCGAGGACCAGTACGACCGGGCAAGCCGCGAGCTGTTCGGCACCCTGGTCTCGCAGACCTCGGGCGCTGCGGTCGCCGGCGTGTCGAACACGCTGATGGGCCGCGCGGACCTCATCTACTTCCCCGACCTCATCGACTTCGACGGTGGGAAGGGCTGGTACGTGTTCAAGATCGTCAGCGCCGAGTACCGGCCGCTCGTGTTCAGCCAGTGCGCCCCGCCCGAGATCTACATCGAGGGCCTGGAGCCCAACGCCCACAGCCGGGTCACCCGCAACGTCATCAACTACGGGTGGCAGCACTTCTTCGGCTTCGGGTACGGCTGGCCGCAGCTCGCTTATAAAGCCGTCGAGCCGTAAGGCTGCGCAGCGCGGGGCTTCCAAAGCCCCTGCCCAGGCCGCCCCGCCATCCGGTGGGGCGGCCTTTTCTATGTCCCCCCCTGCCTACCCTTCACGGCATGCCGACCGCACCGCTCCTTCTGTGCACGCGCGACGATGTGCTGCAGCGCTTCAACGGCGACAGCGGCATCGCGCAGCTGCTCAACAACGGCTCGAACCTCCCCAACTACACCACGCTCGACCGCGCCATCGAAGATGCCTCGGCCGAGATCGCGGCAGCCTGCGGCAACAACTACAAGATCTGGACCGCCGCAAACGACGTGCCGGCCTATGTCCGGCGGCTCGCCGTCAACCTCGCCATCTACTGGTGCTGGTACTACGGCACCCACGGCAAGGCCGTTCCCGAGGAGGTCAAGGCGCAGTACGAGAAGGCGCTCGCGCAGGCCGACAAGATTGAAAAGGGGCAGCGCGGCCTGGGCAATGAGCCCAACCCCCGCGCGCGCCGCGCCGGCCGCATCGACAACAGCGACTGCGGACGCCGCGCGGTCTACTCCACCTGGCGGCGCGCCGGCTACCTGGGGTGGCGCTGATGCTGAACTTGAAGTTCCGAGTCGGCAACGGCTCGCAGAGCCAGGTCGTGTCTACGCTGCTGCGGAACCTCTCGGATGTAAAGCCGCTGCTGCGCCGGTGGGCAGGATTTTTCCGGAAGAAGGGCAAGGACCGCTTCAACGAGCTCGCCGGCCCGCCCCTGGCGGCCAGCACGAAGGCCAAATACGCCGCCACCCGCAAGTCGAACATCACCGCGGCGGGCAACGTGCGGGTGAGCTACGCGCGCCACGCCGAGGCGCAGATCCGCCGCAAGTACAAAAACGGCAAAGATGGCTCCCTCACCGAGCGCGGCTCTCAGGTGCTCAGCGAGCTGCGGCGACTCCTGGGCGGCGGTGAGCCGAGCCTCTCCAGCCTGCAGGCGCAGGACAAGTCAATCGAGCGCCTGCGCAAGCGGCTGGAGCGGGCGCGGCGGACCGGCAAGCGGGTCGGCGGCGAGAAGCGCAAGAGCGACTCGCACAAGCTGCTCGGCCGCCTCCGCGGCTCGCTCACAAGCTATGTCTCGGCCCGTGTGGCGGGCCTGAGAAACCGCGTGCCCTGGAGCGGGGCGCATAACCAGGGCGCAACGGTAGGCCACGGCGCCGGCCTCCCCCAGCGCCTAACTAAACCGCGCCCCCGCTCAAACCCGAAGTTTTTCTTCCTCCGGATCAAGG
>DAOMZC010000986.1:0-2851 GCA_035437965.1 Pseudomonadota bacterium | reverse complement strand
CGATCTCCGCCCACTCCACGTCGCGGTTGCACTTGGCGCAGCGGCGCGCCATCGGCGAGGTTCCACTGGTGCACCTGCCCGTCCTCGCCGGCCGAGATCACCGCGGTGCCCGAAGGCGCAAGGACCACGGCGCTCACTGCCCCCCGGTGCGCCGCCACGACGTGCGCCCGGGGACGCTTCTGGCCCAGCTCCCAGAACCGCAGGGTGCCGTCCTGCCCTCCGCTTATAAGCTGCGCGGAATCGGCCGTGAACGAGAGCGCCAGCACGCTCCCCTTGTGGCCGCCGAGCTGTCCTTTGAGCTTGCGGGTCGCGAGATCAAACAGCTGGATCTGCCCCTGCGCTCCTCCGGTCGCCAGCAAGGTGCCGTCGTGACTTAAGGCAAGGGCCAGCACCACCGGCGCGGCTCCCTCCAGGGTGTCGACAAGCTGGCCGCTGCGGTCGTAGCGCTGCACCAGTCCATCACCGCCCGCGGCATACAGGTGCTCGCCACCGGGCGAAAACCCCAGGGCGCTCAACGTCACGGCTCCCGAACTGACGCTGCGCTGCAGAGCGCCGCTCTTGGCATCAAAGAGCCGCAGCTGCCGATCGTTGCCGATGCTGGCCAGCAGCGCGCCGTCGGGCGACACGGCCACCCCGGTCACCGCGGCCGCGTGCGCCGGGATGAGCGGCCCGACAAACGCCGCCACCATCAGGCCATCGCGCAGCCCCGCCAGCGCCGCCCCAGGAGGCGTGGCCCGCTGCTTGAAAAACGGCGCCACCGCCAGGATTCCCTGATCGAGCGACCGCAGTCGGGTTCCCGGCTCCAGCGCGAGCAGGGTGGCGAGCGAGCCGGCCTGCCGACTCTGCGCCCACTGCTTGGCCTGGGTCTCGGCAATAAGCCGGGTGCCGCCGCGCTGGTTGTCGCGCCGCGTAGAAATCGCCAGCGCCGATATGCCCCCGACGCTGCCGAGGAAGGCGAGGAACAGCCCCGCCCAGCTCAGCCGAGCGCGCTGGAGCTGGCTGCGGCAGGCTGTGAGGTAGTCCTGTTCAACCTGGTTGAACAGACCCGGGAAGCGCTTGACCAGCTCATCACACTCGCGCAGCCGCGAGCCGGAGTGCACCAGCCACTGCCGGTTGGCGCGATGCTTCTTCCACTCGCGGGCGGCCTTGTTCAGGGCCTCGCGCAGGGCCAGGCTGTCGCGCTGCTCCTCCAGCCACTGGGTCAGGCGCGGCCAGTGGCGGATGAGCGCCTCGTGCACGACCTCCACCTCTTCCTGCTGGGTGGACGGACTGATGTTGGTGACCAGAAGCCGGGCGTCGGCCAGGTGGGCGATGAGCGCGACGTAGGGGGCGCTATCGGCGCCGGCCGGGATGAGATCTTTTTTCGCGACCCGCTGGCGGGTGTCGCGCCGCGCCTCGCCGCCCGCGGCGCCGTCATCGACGCGGGTGAGGCGCACAAAGACCGTCCGCATGCGCGCCCGATCTTCTTCCGCCAGACCGTGATAGATGCTGTCAGCGGTCTCGGCGATGGCGCGCTGCACCCCGCCGAGGGACTCGTACTCGGCCGCGCTCAGCCAGACCCCGTGCCGGCGCTCCCACAGCTTGAGCAGAGCGTGCTGGAGCAGCGGCATGGCCCCGGGCTCGCTCTGGACATGCTCAACGATCTTTTCACACAGGCTCGGCTCAAAGCGCAGGCCGACTGCGCGCGCTTGCTGCTCGATGGCGCTGCGCAGCTCGTATCCGGTCATCGCCGCCACCAGCTCCTGGTGGGTCTGCATGAGTCGCCGCAGCTCCGCGTGCTCCGCGCACTCGCCCCAGAAGTCCGCGCGCATGGTCAAGATGAGCGGAATCGCCGGCTGCAGCTTGAGCAGCCGCTGCAGAAAGAGCGCCCTTTTTTCCCGCGGGCAGAGGGTAAATAGCTCCTCGAACTGATCCACGAACAGGATGGCCGGACGCGCTGGCTTCGGATCTTCGCGCAGCCCGGCGCGCTCCAGCGCCGCTTCCAGCTGGGAGTACGGATCGGCGCCGGGGATCATGGTGATGATCTGCAGGCTCGGTCGATCGCGGAGCAGCCGCGGCAAGAGGCCGGCGCGGACCACCGACGACTTGCCGCTGCCCGAGGCGCCGAGCACCGCCAGAAACGGGTGCTCGCGCAGCCGGCGCAGCAGCGCCTCGATCAGGGCCTCGCGGCCAAAGAAGTAGCGCTGATCATCGACGTTGAAGGCGCGCATGCCGGGAAACGGGCACTGCCCGGAGTAGGCCGGGATCTTCTTGTCCAGGGCCACTGCGGTGAATCCCAGATCAAGGACCTGCAGCGACAGGGTCTCAAGCTCCGCCAGGGTGCGCTGCTGCTCCTGTCTTGCCTCTTTGCCAAGAGTCGCCAGGTCGGTTAGCAGAGCGCCGGTGCGCGTCCTGCTTTTCTGGAAGCGGCCGCCTGCCGCTGCGGCTTCGACGACCCGGGCGGTGCTGCGGAACTTGCCGCCCGCCGCGGCGGGGCCAGCTCCGGCCGTCGGGCTCCGGGGTTCGCCAGGTGGTCCGCTGGCAGCGGCCACGGGCCTTGGGGTCGCGCGAGGCGAGAGGCCAAGCGGCGCGCGTGCCTGGTTTACAAGCTCGGTCAGCCGCGGCAGCATCACCGGAGCGCGGTCGGCAAAGAGCTCCAGCATGCGGTCGAGGCCATATACGATCTCGTTGCCGGTCAGCTCGCGCCCTGCCAGATCATCGCTGAACAGCGGACGTCCGCCCAGGCGACTATACAGCGCCGGAACCGAGACATCGGTCTGGCCAATCAGGCCGGCGCAGGCGTCCACCAGGGCCCGCTCGACCTCACCGTGCTCCAGGAGCTGCGGATATAAGCGCCGTGTCAGCTCGTAGG
>DAOMZC010000985.1:0-2852 GCA_035437965.1 Pseudomonadota bacterium | reverse complement strand
TCACCAGGACCGAGGCGTCGTCGAGGGCCAGCCGGCCGTCGCGCGCCGCGGCGATGACGACGGCAGCCGAGGGCTCCATGATGAGGCCGAGCTTGCGGTAGGCGAAGACCACGGCGTCCATGATCTCCTCCTCGCTGACGAGGTGGATGCGCTCGATGTAGCGCTTCACCGCGCGGTAGCTGCGCCAGCCGACGCCGCCCTCGAGCTCCTCGCACACGGTGCGCTGGCCGGGGTACTCGGTGAGGGCGCGGCCGAGCTGGCAGGACTCGGCCATCGCGCAGTTGAGCATCGGCGAGACCCCGAGGATCTCGACGCCTTCGGGGCACAGCTCGCTGGCCAGGCCCGCCGCGGTGCCGCCGCCGCCGATGGGCACGACGATACGCTTAACCTTGGGGCACTGCTCGCGGATCTCCTGGCCGAGCCAGGCGCCGTTGCCATCGATGACGTCGCTGTCGTCGAACGACGACACGAACAGCGAGTCGCGCAGCGTCGCCAGGCGGCGCCCGAGCTTCTCGGCGTCGTCATAGGTCTGGCCGTGGCGGATGATCTCGCCGCCGAAGCTGGAGATGCCCTCGCGCTTGCAGCGGGGGGCCGACTCGGGCATGACCACCCGCACCGCCACCCCGAGGCGCTGCCCGGCGCACGACAGCGCCAGCCCGTGGTTGCCCGCCGACGCGGTGATCACCCCCGAGGACCGGTCCATGGCCGACATCCGCCCGAGCTTCACCGCGGCGCCGCGCATCTTGACCGACCCGGTGCGCTGCATCGACTCGAGCTTCAAGTAGCAGCCGAGCGGCGCCGCCCACAAGAGCGGGGTTCGGCGGCAAAGGACTGAAGCGATCTCGGGGATTCGCACCATGGGCGCATGCTACCATCACTTGAGCGCGGCGTCTGCGCACGGCCGTGTCCCGAGCGGGCTGATTTTTTCCGCACCGCCCCAGATTGCCGCCTGGGCCTGCTACAAGGTTTATCAAAATCTTCTGGGTATTATCCGCTTAGGTTCTTGGTTGGGTTTTAGATCAGATTCTGGGTCAGATTCTGGGTCAGGTTCTGGGTCAGGTTTTTGGCAGGTGCTCAGGCAGATGCTGGAGGTCAGATGTTGAGGCGAGCCAGGACCCGAGCCGGCGGCGAGCTTCGGCGGCCCGGGGGCGGCTGGCGCGGCCTCTTTGGCGGGCTTTTGTGGGCGCTCCTGCTGGTCGCCGGGGGGACCGCGGAGTCGGGCGCGCAGGTGCTGCACGAGCCGGTGGTGGTGCCGCAGCTGCGCTGCCAGGACGGCGCCTGCCGGCGCGACGGCATGCCCGGCGAGTCCCTGCCCGAGGCGGTGGTGAGCAGCGAGGGGCTGCTCGGCGCGCCCGAGGCCGGCCGCAGCCCGGCGCAGAACGAGAAGATCTACAGCAGCGAGAAGATCGAGCTGCCGTTTGCCAGCGGCGCGCCGCCCCCGGGCGCCGACCCGCCGCCGGTGCGCCGCGACCACGTCCTGCCCGACTCCGAGACCGGCCCCCAGGCCCCCGGCGAGCGCCTCTACCACGAGGTCTTCAACCCCGCCGTCTTCCCCTACAAGCGGATGAGCGTCGTCGACGCGGTCGGTGAGGACGGGGCGCTGACGGTGCGCGATCCGCGCAAGCTGCCGCTGGAGCCGGGCGACGGCCGGGTGCGGCGCGATCACGATCCGTTCTATGCCTCGGTGGTGGTCGATTTCGTGTCGGGGCAGCCGGTGCCCTTGCCGACCCCGGCGGCCGGGGTGCGGGTGGTCAGCTACCGGGCGACGCCCACCCTGCAGGTGCGGTTCCTCGCCGATGGGGCGGATAATCTGTACGCGCAGGCGGCGCGCGGCGGCCGCTATCGGCTGGTTTACCTCGTCGAGGCGGAGCCGCGCTACTTCGCCGGGCCGCTGTGGCACGGGAGCCAGCGGGTGCGGCTCGCCGACGTGCCGTCGCGGCTGCTCAGGCCGCTGCCGCGGCGGCTCCAGCGGGAGGCGCGGGCGGTGCTGCGGCGGCTCGGGCTGCGCGAGGGGCCCGGCGCCGACTATGCCGAGACCCTGGACCGGCTGGTCGCCCACTTTCGCGCCTTCGCGCTGGAGGAGCTCGACACCGAGCAGGGCGGCGCCGGGGGCGACTCGCTGTACTCGCAGATCGCCCTGCAGCAGCGCGGCGTCTGCCGCCACCGCGCCTACGCGTTCGTGATCACCGCGCTCGCCGCCGGCATCCCGGCACGCTACGTCGAGAACGAGCTGCACGTCTTCGTCGAGGTCTTCGTGCCGCTCCCCGCCGAAGGGGGCGGCTACTGGCGGCGCATCAACCTCGGCGGGGCGCCGCTGCAGCAGCGCGTCGTCGAGGGCGAGAGCAAGGTGGCCTACCGCGAGAAGGGCGGCGACCCGTTCTCGCGCCCGCCGGAGTTCCGCCAGGGCGCCGCGCCGACGGTCTCCGGCCTGCCGCGTCAGAGCACCTCGCGCCGGCGCCCCGAGAACGGCAGCGGCGGCGGCGGCAAGGACGGCAGCGGTGGCGAGCCCGGCGAAGCCCTGCCGCGCCTGGACGGCCCCGAAGATCGGGCGCGGCGCGGCGAAGGCCCCAGCGGCGACCCGAGCGAAGGCGCGTCCAAGGATCCCCGCCGAGCCGCCGGGCCTGCCGCCAGCGGCCAAAAAGCTGAGCCAACAGCTGGGCCGGCAGCCGGCCCGGCCACCCATCAGTCAAAGCCGGCCAGCTCCAATACCCCCGGCGGGAGCGATCCCAGGTCCGCGACCGCGGGCGACGAGCCCGGCACCGCGGCAGCGTCCGCCCCGGGCCGCGGCGACCCCGCCGAAGACCCGAGCGCCCCCGAGTTCCCCCCCGACGACGACCTGGCCCAGCCCGAAG